>JAGGXM010000121.1 GCA_021163045.1 Thermoproteota archaeon
ATAAGAGTCGTGTTAAATACGAAAAATTATTATATCCTTTCTGTAGTTTATTTTAATCGCAATGAAAAATTTATTGCGTAATTACGGACGAGCGAAGAATTTAAAAAGGAAACAGGGTTAAATGCTTCCCAAAAAAGGTGCATAATAATGAAAAACAAGATTCAGCTCAAAATAAATAGCGCAGTAGTAGAATTTACCCTGCCAAATAGGACAAAAGACCGCGAAAAAACTGATAGCACGTTAGTTACTGTTAGTAAGATATTAGAAAAATGGAGGATAGAGAAGGCAATTAAGCTGATCTACTCTAAAAAATTAAGCTTAATTGAAGCTGCGGAAACTACGGAGGTGCCTTCCTATATATTGCTAAATATTATGAACCAAGAAACGTAAACTAAGTTGTTGACGTTCGATTTAGTTAATGCTTGAAAGAAATTTTGCTTATGGAGGTGATATGGCAAAAGATAAATTTCTATCTTTAGCGATTTTCAACCATTTTTTTATATTTGGTTTTGGCTAATTCTAACAGTATTGGTATTTCCTTAATTTTATCACAAGAAATCGACTCCCATATGATCCCCTTCGGCTTTGCATAGTTTGTCTTTGTTCTTATCACTTTTGTCGGCGTTACAATAATATCTACGGGCATATCATGTGTTATCATCGGTATCTTATCCACTACTTGAACATCATGAACAGTAGTAATTATCGGCTCAGAACGGCCGATCACATTATATTCTCTCAAAATTCCATATTCTATATCCGAAAATCCGTGGCCTTTCCCCACTCTACCACCGTATCGATCTACTGCTACAGAACCTGTAATTTTAGCATCTACTTGAATTTCATTAGGTTGAACTGTTTTTCCATAACGAAAAGCCCCCCTAATTGTCGAGGCCTTCCAATATTTACCTTCTGGTATCTTTTCAGGATCTAGTAGTATAAAACCTTTCTTTATCCGAGGTGTCGCCATTACAACCTTTTTAGAATCCCTTAACGCAAAAAACCTTACATATCTCTGTGGCGAATCCGGATTTGCAAATATAATACCGAACTTTTTCCATTCTGGTTGTTTACGTAACAATGCCGCAGCTCTATCAGCCCCAATAAAGTTTGGAATTCTTCCATATACTGGTCTGGGAAATCTTGCGATATTTTTTTTCTCCATTAGATCCCAAATTTTTTCTCTTATTTTCTTTTTAATCTGAGAGATATCACTCATTTATAAGTCCTCACTCAAAATCTCTTTTTTTATGAAACTTGGCAATACAAAAGAAGCTTCATGAATTTTCTCATTATAATATATGGTTGAATCAATTATTTTTTTCGGGACTCTGGGATCTAATACATCAGAGGCGGTTATAAAGCTCCACAAACCACCGGGATAGAAAGGTACTGGGGCAAGATATATGTAGCTTTTATTAAAAACCTTGCTTATAATTTTATAAGTTGCTTTAAGGATCTCTGGCTGAAGAAATGGACTACCACTCTGCACGGAGATAATACCATTTTTACTTGTTATATTCTTAATTCTATCGTAGAATGTTCTGGATAATAGGGAATAAGCAGCATATTCAGGATAGGGATCCGAATAATCACCGATTATGACATCAAAGGCCGCTAAGCTTTCTTTATTCAGAAATTCTACAGCATCCATATTTATGATTTTAACTTTTTCTGATTCGAAAGCGCCATTATCTACTTTCAAATATTTCTTTGATTTATCAATGACCTCCCTATCGATTTCAATAAGAATGACTTCTTCTACAGACTTATGCTTTAAAACTTCTCTAAGCGTTGCGCCATCTCCACCGCCAACTATTAGAATCTTCTTTGGGTTGGCATGAGCGCACATAGGAACATGTACAAGCATCTCCGAATATGTATCCCACTTCTCGGTAATTTGTAATGTAGGTTCTCCCTTTTCCTCGAGAACAAGAAATTTTCCAAAAGCCTTTGAACGCCCAATTATTATACTGGAGAAATACTTCGAATGTCCCCTATAAAATATCTCCTCAGCTAGAAGTTTTAGACTGATTCCGAGCTTTCTGTTTTCTTCTCCGACCCAGGAAACCATTAATAATCACCATTTTCGATTTTATTAACACAACTTTTTGTTTTCAAATCACGTAATATTTATATTATAAAGGTTGATTAATATATAACATCATTAAAACGCCAGGGGCGGCCCCGGCCCTCCCTGGCGGCACAATTTCCCCATCAAAACTGTTGGGGAGGGGGAGAAATGTGTGGGGTCGCTCTATACAAGATGAGGAGGTTATCTTCCTCTAGGATTTTAAGGAACTTTTCCGCCCATTTTGACATTTTGTTGTTGCAGTCGAAATGTTCTTTAGTTGTCGCCGCAGAGAGATCACAGTGGTACTTAGGTATTCCGGTGAAATCCTTTAATAGTAAAATATTCTCCGGAGGGGAGTCGAGGTGAGTCCTATGTTGGGCAAACATCTCATAATCGAATTACACGGTGTGGATTCAGAGTTGCTTAATGATATCGAACGTTTGAAAAAAATACTAATAGAATCCGCGATTACCGCAGGAGCTACTATAATTGGTCAGGTATTCCATAAGTTTTCGCCACATGGGGTCACAGGAATAATTGCAGTTAAAGAATCACATCTAAGTATCCATACATGGCCAGAATTCAATTACGCTGCACTTGATATATTTACATGTAGAGGTATCGATCCAAATATAGCTCTAGAAGTTATTATAGAAAAAATGAAGCCAAAATACTATTTTACAATGAATATTCAAAGAGGAGAGCCATATACAGAGGAGGTTGTTTACGATGAATCTGAAGCCCCCAATAAAGACATTATTGAACATTCCATCGTTCCAGCAATCGAAGATAAAAATCTTGGGAATCCCTTATGATAGCAACCAGACTTTTAGCACAGGAAGTAGATTCGCTCCAAGTTACATAAGACTTGCGTCGGATAGTATTGAAGAATTTAGCATAATCTTCCGAAAGGATGTCAGAGACTGCAATGTGTCTGACTGGGGCGATATAGAAGTTTCGTATGGAAACTACAGAGAAACTGAGAGACATGTCATTGATACTTTAAGAGAGATAAACGCAGAGAAACTCATATTAATCGGAGGAGATCACTCCATTTCTATTTTTTCTGTTAATTTCTTTTCTAAAAAAATTAGGAAATATGTTCAATTAGATGCTCACGGAGATTTTGATGATAGTTATCTGAACTCTAAGTACACGCATTCAAGTACGCTCAGAAGAATTGGTGAAATTCTCGGTTGGGAGAATATTGTATTACTCGGTTTACGCTCAATTTCTAGAAAAACTCTTGAAGATTTAGAAAAGCTTGGAGTAAAATATTATACATCTGCTGATATTGAAAGAGATCCTAGCATTTTGACAAAGGAGATGAAAGATGCAGATTATATATCTCTAGATATGGATTTCTTTGATATTGCATATGCACCTGAAGTTGGAAATCCTGAGCCTTTAGGATTATCGCCACAAATTTTTATTAATAACATTCGGGAGATCAATCCAAGATACTTTGATATCGTGGAAGCGCGACCAAAAAGTGCAGAAAGTACTACAGCGATACTAGCAGCGACCATCCTGAGAGAAGTTATTATAAAAATGGATGAAGAATTTTAGACAGTAGCTAATTCATCATCAACATAAATATCCTCTGAGATAACAGGATCATTAAATCCCCTAAATCCTGGCAGAGTTTCTATACGATACATTGTAGAAACGTACCAATTTTCCCTTGGTTTGACTTTAACTGGAGCGTATTTCCATCCGGTCATTTCCTCAACATATTCCCAGTTCTCGTAAATACTAAAATCTCTAATTACATCGGTAATAACGACACCAAATTCGTTTAGAAGGATCTTTTGTAGTTTGCTCCATTTATCTAAAGATGCCTCAATTCGTGTTAAACCAAAATATCCTGCGCATCTTGGACCCTTTAAGGTGGCAATACCTCTTCCAATGAACATTCTTAGTGCAGGTAATGTCTCAGAGGGATCCGTTTGGAAGGTATCAAATCTCCCGAAGAGCTCATTAGGGAGCGGTTTCCTTAGGTCTCTGACGTAAGTTTCTATGTTTAGGCCATATTCGTTTGAGATTTTCTCTATGAATTTTATCAATCTTTCATCAATCTCGAGTACAGCAATTTTTTTAGGCCAATTAGTTAGACCAACCGCGATACTTACTAGATCATCATCGCCTAGAATTATAACTTCCTTTCCTCTAAGATCACCCATTTGATCCATTAATGCAACCCGGGATAATGTAACTTCAGGTAATACATAACCTTGATCATATTTTCTTATAGCGTTGGGTCTATTCTTCTGGATCTGAATAAAAGTATCTATAACATCTTTATCGAGAAGATCGTATAGTATTCCTCGTCCTTTACATTTGGGGCAGGTATAATCTCTATAAAAGAGATTTAACTCTTCTACTAATTTTTTACCCTTATTTGTAAACTTTAACTCGTTACCTACTTTGGCTACATAGCCGATTTCCTCTAGTTTGGTTAGAATAATGGCAACTAAGTTTAGTGGTTCTTTAGATAGTCTTACGATTTGCCAGAAATCGCTCGTAGCAGTCATAGCACGCAGGACATTAATTAGACTTCTCTCATAAACAGGAATTTTTGTTCGGGTTCGGATATTATCCACTATATCCTTTAGCATGTTTAACATACGAATCACCATTTTATAATCTTTAAATTAGAAGTTAAATTCTGACAAATTAACTTCTTTAAAAAAATTTGTAAAATATTCTATGAGTGCTATAATGGGCTAAATTAACTAATAAATCTTCAGTAATTAGATTCTTTTTCCATTAATTAAGGATATGGATAGATTCATTTCTGCTACAAATTCCTATTGATGCCTGGAAGCGCTTCTAATCACTCTTAAATTCGTGATTAGTTATAAATACTATCAATCCAAAATGGATTTTCAAGCTGTAAGAAACAATTCTATGATCTTAGTTTTTACATTTTCTAAAAAATCCAAAAAATTTAGGATAACGGATGTAATTACGAAACCATTTAAAAAAAAAATAAGATAATGATGTCGAATTTCGAAAAAGATCGGCCGAGGGTATATACCTAGGTATATTACAACGGACAGATTTTCGTAGAGGTGAAAATCAAAAGTGGTGGTTTCATTCCTCATTATTTCATTCATGACTGGTTTATTGGCATTAGCTGTAGTTTCTTACTACGCGCATTTCGTTCTTAAGCAAGAGACCGGTACCAAAAGAATGCAAGAGGTTGCTTCATACATCTTCGAAGGCGCGAAAGCTTTTATGTACCGAGAAATGACCACGATTCTGGTATTCTCAGTAGTTCTTAGTATAATTATCTTTTCAGTCCTTAAAATTTCCTATCCAAGCTCTTTAAGAGCAGAATACACAGCCATTAGCTTCTTAGTTGGAGCTTTTACATCTTTATTAGCAGCATATATCGGTATGAATATTTCTGTAAAGGCGAATGTAAGGGTTGCTCAGGCTGCAAGAAAAGCAGCATCCGATGCCCTTAAAATAGCGTTCAGAGGAGGCTCTGTAACAGGTTTGTCCATCGTTGGTTTATCTTTAATCGCGGTCACTATCCTGTTTTACCTTTTGGGTCAAGACCCAACAATGTTAGTGGGGTTTGGATTTGGTGCCAGCTTTGCTGCACTTTTTGCACAACTTGGTGGAGGAATTTATACTAAATCAGCGGATATTGGTGCGGATCTCGTTGGTAAGGTTGAGAAAGGGATACCAGAGGATGATCCGAGAAATCCAGCTGTAATAGCAGATCTTGTAGGCGATAATGTAGGCGATTGCGCTGGACGAGGAGCGGATCTTTTTGAATCCTTCTCAGATAATATGATTGCGACTATGATCTTGGGAGAGTTATTTACTATTGTTTATGGACCACAGGCAATAATATTTCCTTTGATGATACAATCAATAGGAGTGATTGGTAGTGCAATTGGTACTATGATCATCGGGGGAAAGAGGGAACCAATAAGATCCATCTATTTGGGTTATTTTGTTGCAGGCGTAATAACAACAATTGGATTCTATTTTATTGCTACGCAAATAATGGGCGACTGGACGCTCTTTATATGCGCTCTCTTAGGACTGTTTGCCACATTGATTATTGCTTATGATACTATCTACTACACTCATATCAAGTATAAACCCGTTAAAGAGATTGCTGAATCATCTACAAGAGGACCCGCTATGAACATTTTAATTGGTTTCGCTTATGGATTAGAAAGCCCATTTATTCCTATTCTAGTTATAGGCATTGTCATTATGATATCATTCTTCATTACATCGAATTTTTCACCGTATATTGGTGTAGTAGATCCAACTCTATTAGGTGTATATGGAGCAACAACGGCATTCATGGGCATTATGGGTATGACCGGGGTAATAATGAGCTCGGATACTTACGGTCCGATAGTTGATAACGCGGACGGAATAGTTGAGCTGACAGGAATAAAAGAAGAAGTGGGTATATCAACAGAACTAATGGATGCTGCTGGAAATGTTACAAAGGCGATAACTAAAGGATATAGTATGGCTACTGCTTTATTGACGGCTATAGGGATCCTATTCGCGTATATAAAAGAGGCTTTAGAGCTGAACGGACATACACTCTACAGTCTGATTGATGTTCCATTGCGTATAACAAAGCCAGAAGTTTTAGTGGGCATGTTGGTCGGAGCAGCAGTACCATTCTTATTCTCAGCATGGACTCTTATAGCTACCCAGAGGGGTGCTTTAAAAATGGTAGATGAGGTTCGAAGGCAATTTAGAGAGAATCCTGGAATTTTAGAGGGAAAAGTAACACCAAATTATTGGCAATGCGTGGACATTTCAACAAAACATGCACTAAAAGAAATGACTACACCAACACTGCTTATTATTGTTATCCCCATTATGGTCGGTTTAATTCTTGGTATTTGGGCACTTGCTGGATATCTCATAAGCATAAAGATAGTATCTGCAATACTCGCAATGGTAATGTTCAATGCTGGCGGAGCATGGGATAATGCTAAAAAACTAATCGAAGCAAATGGAGCATTCGGAGGCGAGGGGTCGGAAGCTCATAAGGGAGCAGTTATAGGAGATACCGTCGGGGATCCATTGAAAGATACAGCAGGACCTGCACTTCACATCGTAATAAAATTGTCGAATATATTGGCGATTTCTCTTCTCCCGTTATTTGTAGCTTTTTCTTTAATGTAATATCCTCTTTATTAGCTCGCCTATATTTTGAAAAACTCGATTTCAACCTCAGTCATTTAAGAAGTCAAAAAATTAAAGTATTATTTTGTGTAGTCTCTACTTAAAAGTAGGGGGATCCTTATGGCTAGCCTTAGATCATGCGGTGTAATTGTCGATCTAGATAATACATTGGTAGACGGAGACTTCTCCAAAAAATTCTATGAGAGAATTCTTAAAAAAGCAGGTTTAGTGGGAAAAGTCTCTATAGAAGAGCTTCGAGGCCTGTTAAGGAGATATCATTTTGAAAAAGTTAAAGAAAAAAAGTACAAGGAAGCCTTTAATTGGGATGCAATATTCAAAGAAATGATGAAGCAAGAGTTCTCAATTCATGTTGAACCGACTTTAGATCAGATCACAGAAGAAGATATACACTCTGAAGATGGTAGGAAACTGGTGCATGGAGCTAGAGAATTGCTGGACTTTTTGAGGAGGAATGTATGTAAAACAATCCTCCTAACAAATGGCTATGCTAAATATCAGGTTCCAGTAATAAAATTCTTTGGCTTAGATAAATATTTTGATCGCATTTTAACTGCAGAATATCTGCAAGAAATAAAGCCAACACGCATTGCATACGATTATGTAATAAGCTATCTTAAAGAGAATGGATGCAGAAAAACGGTAATGATAGGAGATCATCTTTTCTATGATTTATATGGGGCATTGAATTCGGGAGTAAATTTCGTGATTCTCAGAAGGGATCATTGCTACAGAAAAGGATTAATAACGATCGAGAAACTACTTAACGAGATAACCCAAAAAGAACGCTTTTATAATGTTAAAACACTTTTAGAATCATTTAAAAATAGAGTTGTTGCATGCTTTGAAAATTGCCTCGAAATTGTTGAGTTCCTAGAAAACGATTTTATAAAACTTGAATTTTAGTTTATGGAGGTGGCTCATTATGATCCATGTAGAAAATCTAACTAAGTATTATGATGATTTATTAGCCGTAGATCACATAAATTTCGATGTTAGAAAAGGCGAAATTTTTGGTTTTCTTGGACCAAATGGTGCTGGGAAAACCACAACTGTACGGATGCTTAGCTGCTTAACGAAAATAACAGAAGGGGAGGCATATATAAACGGCTATAGTGTAAAGAAAGATAAAAAGATGGTTAAGAAAAGTATTGGTGTGGTTCAGGATACAGCAAATTTATATGGCGATTTAACAGTAAAGCAAAATCTAAAATTCATAGCAGAACTCTATGGAGTCGATAAGAAAAGAGTAAACGAAATAATAAAAGAATTTGAATTGCCTGCAGATAGGAAGTTCGAAAAACTATCTTTTGGTTTTAAAAAGAGAGCCACACTAGCCGCAGCAGTACTCCATAATCCACCAGTTCTTTTTTTAGATGAGCCGACCGTAGGACTAGATGTAAGATCTTCTTATGCGATTCAAAAATTAATATTACGATTAAACAAGGAAGGACACACAATTTTCTTAACAACACATAACATGCAGATTGCTGAGAAATTATCTCATCGAATTGCCATTATAAATAAGGGTAAAATTGTAGCTATTGGAAATAAGTATCAACTTAAAACATTACTCAAGAAGAAGATTAAAATAGAAGTAGAAATCTCTAACATTCAAAAACAGATAACGAGCGAGTTACAGACATTTTCACCAAGAATAGAAGGAAATAAAGTAATATTCTTCGCCGAGGATGTCCATGAATTTCTAGAGCAATTTTATCAGATTACTAAAAAATATAACATAAAAACGAAATCTATTAATACGGTTCTCCCAAGCATAGAAGATGTTTTTCTGGAGGTTACAAAATGAAAAAGGCATACTACATAGCAAAGAAAGACTTCTTTGAATATTTTATTAAACCACCAACATTGAGTTGGGGGATTACCTTTCCAATTGCATTTGCATTATCCTTCCTTATTCGGGGAAAAGATCTTTTCTTCTTAGCGCCGGGATTAATTACGTTGGCTTCTTTCTTTGGGACGACATCTATGGCCTCTGCAGCCATAGTATTCGAGCGAAGGATGAAGGAATTTGAACGGATGATCGTTGCGCCTCTTGACTATTGGGAAATTGTTCTGGGAAAAATGATTGGTAGCTTCTTATTTGGAATGTTAACTTCAATAGTGACAATTTTGTTTATCATACCATTACTTGGTATGTACTCTCTAAATCTTGGCACTTTGGGCATTGCGTTAGTACTTTCTTCGCTTGTATTCGCAGCTTTTGGAGTCTACATTTCAATGATGATTAATGATCCTAGAAACGTTATGGTGATTTTAAACTCGGTTCGCTTCCCTATGATGTTTCTCTCAGGTGTCTTTATTCCCCTCAATACATATCCATTTATGCTTCAGATAATAGCCTATGCTCTTCCATTAACATATGAAATTGAGCTACTAAGATGGGTTCTTACTAATAATTCGTTTCTAAACCCATTCATAACAATCTTTGGAAGCATTATTTGGATATTATTATTCTTTGTGTTATCAATTTGGGCTCTCAAAAGGAGGTATTAAACATTTATAGACTAGCGCATAGAGGTGTATTATGTGAAATTTAAAATAAAACCGATAGGAATCGTACATGTTGAATCTTCAGATGAGGAGGTAAAGAATTCATATACTGGCGTTGATGGCGTAATTGAGATATACCCAGAGTATGAGATCGGACTGGATAAAATTGACGGCTTTTCGCACATAATTGCTATTTTTTACCTTCACAAAGTCACAGAGGATCAACGTAAAGTTCTTAAAGTTAAACATAGAAGACTAAGACGTTTTGGTATTGACATTTCTAATTTCCCAGAAGTTGGTGTGTTTTGCACAGATTCGCCACATAGACCAAATCCAATAGCATTAACAATACTACGTTTAAACAAAAGAGAAAGTCGTTTCTTATATGTCTCAGGACTTGATGTATTTGATAAAACACCAGTTATTGATATTAAACCATATACGCCGGATAGGATAATACCAAATATCAGCTTACCAATATGGTTCATTAATATCCTTAAAGTAATAAGGAAACGATTGGGGAAAGAAATTGCTCCCTAAATAAATCCACTATTTGTACGATCCTTAAAATATAGCTAAAGGGACAGTTAGACTGGCAGTTCAAACAAGGAGCGATCAACCATACGATATCAATAAATTAAAAATAATTTAGCGAATTTCCATTGATATCGGGATTTAAAACTTCTTATGTAGATTTTCGCCATGAAAAACTAAGATCTGTTATAATTACGCCAACAATAGCAATAATTCCACCAACAATTTCAATAGAAGATAATGAAACTCCAAAGATGGCGACTTCAAGCACCGCCGAAACAATAATTTCGATCATAAAATAAATAGAAGATGTAGTTGCTTCAAGTATCTTAAGCCCATTATACCATAGGAGAAAACCGATTACTGTACAGAAAATAGATGTGTAAAGTACCGCTAGAAGAGCCTCATAGTTTATAGCTCTGAATCCGGACAGGAAGGATAATGGAGCTGAAAATAAAGTAAGATACAAAAACCAAACGGATAGAAGCTGTAAGTCATTAATATCTTTCTTGGATACTTTCTTCGATTCCAAGATATATATCGCCCAAGAAAGTCCAGATAGTAGACAGATAAGATCTCCAATCGCATGTTCTGTGAATATACCAGCTACAGAGCCTTTAGTAATCAACAATTCTGCTCCAGTAAAAGCAGATATCACACCAAGAATTCCTATTATAGATAATTTTTCGCTCAGGAAAATATGAGAGAATACTGCAACAAACACGGAACTTAAGTTTATTAGTAGTGATGCATTAGTTGCACTTGTATATTGTTGACCAATGAATTGGAAAATATATCCCATTGCATTGAATATTGCAGTAATTATAACGGGCTTAGATGTGAGTA
>JAGGXM010000089.1 GCA_021163045.1 Thermoproteota archaeon
TAATAATCATATATCCTATTAATATTGCTTCGGCTATGATTGTAACTGCTATGAATTGTAGTAGTACGATAGAATAATTAGTATTCAAGATTGTTGGATTCTTTGTTGAAATATTCTCTGGCATTGCTATGAGCGTTTCAAGTGTATATAGATAAATATTTCCCTCGGAGTCTAAGATAGCAATCATTCTATTACCGTAATCTTCCTTGTTAGCGAATGTAAATGAGAGGATCTTCGCTCCATTTTGTGTCTTTACCATATATATTGTTCCCTTTCCAGTTATACCTCTAAGATTATTATATGTAGAGGTAAAGTACTCGTAATACCCATCTCTGTCGACATCAATAACAGAGTATCTTCCTGTGAGTAGTGAATCATCGGGTATTGTTAGGTATACGGTTCCATCTACATCGGCAACTATATGACCAACACCTCGGACCATAGCTATGAACGATGTCGAGGTTTTCTTTAGCATGTAATCATTCTCTATTGTGTAAATGTAGGAGCGATAGGGTAGATCAAATTTATAAGATAGAAGACCGTTACCTCCTTTGTATACCCTGACATGTCCAGATACATTTGAAGCTATCAGGTCATCGTAGCCATCTCTATCGATATCTAGAAGATTCATAAAGTATACACCACCAATATCGATAGTACCCGTCCAGAGGAGTGTACCATCTTTTCCTCTTAATGCTTTCATCGTATTATTAGTAAATGTCACAAGAAGATCCTTCATATCCTCATCCGAATCAAAATTACCAGCGAATGCCGCCCAAACAGTCATTGTTTCCTCCCAAAGCGGATGACCATTTGCCTGAAATACGAGGATATCTGAGCTTGTAATTACCGCGACATCCTCTACAGAATCGCCATCAAAATCTTCTGTATAAACAAAGCGGATGGTATCGCCTACATCTTTAACAAAGACTTCATTTAATTTCCAATCAAGGATCATTATTGTATTATCTTCTCTCGCTATGACCAAATATTTCGGTTTTGTATTATCTAAGATTAGATCTAAGAGAATTACTTCTCTACCAGAGCCAAATATGATCTTGTCTGTTATATCAAAATCTCGCAATGAAATCTGATAGAGAACTGTAGCATTATGAACATAAAGTTCATCCAATCCATCAGCATCGAGATCCGCTGATAACATCTGCCCTTGAGACACGCTATCGAAGAATTTCTTTCTAGCAAGGTTTTTGAATGTATAATATGCTTTAACAGAAATTGTATTCATATATTCAACCTTCTTCGTTAGAACTATTGTTCCATTATTTAATAGAGAGTAGACTTTTACATCTCCAGATCTAGTATCTATTACTGGATATACTCTCGTAGAATTAATATAATCATAGAATAGAGATAATCCATTGTTGTCGTAAACTAGGTACTCTTGGGTAGATACTAAAATCAATATATCTGGTAAGCCATCACCAGTAGCATCTGCAACGCTAATTTTTTCTGAAAGAAGCCCTTTAATTCTCCTTACGAAAAGATAACTTAGGTCTTCACCCGAAATAGCATAAAATCCTCCGTTTCCAACAATTAGAATATCATCGTATGACTTATTATCAAAGTTGCCAGAATATATTCCTTTGATAGAGATTCCCGGAATTGGCTCTATTGCATAATCTGGATTTCCTGTATACATGTTAACTATAAGAATATGGCTTCCATTGTAAATTGGAACGTGAGGTTTCTCCTCTAGAGCTAACGTTGGATAATCCCTGAAGTTAAAATAGGTAGCATCTATATTCCACATAAAGTCGGCGGTTGATGCATTGAATCCTGCTATTGTATCATTGTTAAGTTGAACTCCCACAATACCATATTCGCTTGCAAAAACGGCTTTTGGTGTTAAGTTATCAACCTTCTTTTTCCATTTAGTAGTTCCATTGTTAGCATAAATAGCTGTTAAATATCCGTTTTGGTCAATGGTATAAAGAATTCCAGATACTAAGACCATATCAACTATTCGCGAAGTTGATTCTGTGTTATTAAACAGTTGATCTAGTGTACGTCCATTAAGAAATAGTATAAGTCCTGAATCAAAGCTAATGATGATATCCTCCGCACTATCATTATTAACATCCCATGTTAGAACTCTGCTGATATCTATAGCGAAAAATTTATCTTGCCTAGTTGAAGTGTCAAAATCATAAGTATGTAGGTTAGATAATGAATCTATGAACCAATATTCACTTCTAGAGTCGCCATCAATATCGGCTAAACCGTAGGTAAACGCAGTTATTGATCCTATTCCAGTATCATAGCTATAAAGATGAGAGTATACTCCAAAGTTCTCTTGTCCATATCCTTGGAATTTAAATTCAAATAGGAATACATCTCCTCTCTCAGTACTTACGCCTATTTCTGGCCAACCGTTATTATTACTGTCGCCAACAGAGATATCTGTAACTTGATTATCGAAACCATCGAGTGTCCATGTTTGGTTATAATACATATGCGTATCATCGCTCGAAGTTATCTCGAACACGGTAACGCCTTTGCTAAAGTAATTAGCAACGATTTCTCTTTTAGCATCTCTATCTGTATCTCCAATATCTATTCGGTAAACACCACCCAAGTCATAAAATGCCCACTCTGTATTATTTATCATTCCAAAACTCAATCCGTACTTTGTTACTTTTTGTGTTTGCGTTGAATAGCTTATTTTGACCATGAATGGGAAGTATAAATATCCGTTCGTACCGAAGAATGCTCCTAGACCATAACTCCTGTAATCATAGATATCGCCGATTGACGGATCCTTGAATGCAAGCCTCCGTACACCGCTCACACAGGTATAGTTGAGAGCTGGATAGATATTATTTAACTCGTAGCTTGTACTCCAAGAATAACCATATGTTGTCGAATATGCTATGTAGAAATTATATGGATATACCCCTCGCCATGATGTATATAACAGAGCTAATACACCTTTCTCTTCATAGAATGCCAATGAAACTCTATTTTCTGTATATGCGCTCATCGTTATTTTGGTAGGTATGTCGAATATCAAGCTTACGTTAGTTGCTCTTGATACCCAAACTTCATACATATTGGTTTCATTAACGAAATATCCGGTAAACGCCAGAACATATTTTCCTAATCCAGCTTTACTAATATCGTGGCTTATTATTTCGTAGTTCGTGATGGTGCTATTAAGATCTATTGTAGTATAAGGGGTCCAATAAGCGATCCACATGGGGAATGGCCAACTTATATAAGCCCATGTATGGACATAGACCCAAATATGTTTATCTGAAGCATTGTAATAGCTTAGACCGATATCATCATAGTGCGTACTAGAGTAGTATCTCCAGAAATGCCAGAGCCTTGTATCTTTGATCTCATATTTAGATGTTATTATACGTGTGGGCCCAGCCCAGGTATTTGTCGCTGTAGAGTAAGTTTTGTAGTAGACATTATGGTAGTGTGTTGTGCCATTACGTGCGTAGAGAATCCATACAACATATAAAGTTGATCCATTGACTAATAGTGTCGGATATTGCTCTTCTATGTAATCATCATATGTCTCATATTCGCCGCTCTTTGTGAATTCAGCAAAAGTAGACCATGTGCTTCCATTATCATTACTTATACTGTAATACAGGGCCAGATCTAAAGATGAATATTGCGTAGATGTTTTTGTGGAGGCAACTATCATAAATAACGAGCCATTAGGTAACTGAACCATATCAACATACTTTGTTTCGAATCCGGAGTCTCGTTCCCAGTATTTGGCTACCTCTATATTTTCTCTTTCTGGATAGTTAGGATTTCCTGATATTATTTCTTTTCTCTCAAACATAGGAGAACCAGTAGGATTATACTCCCAGACATCAATGCCATTTTCGTGACCAATAATGAGCTCTTTTCTTCCATCATAATCTTGGTCATCAACCTGTACTTCATATATCTCGTTGTTCCGTGTTAAAACCTGCGGTGCTTCCCACTTTAAGTAATAAGTGCCCATATTATTCTCAAGAATATATAGAAAACCATCGACATATCCATCACACATGCCATAATAATTAATTCCTCCGAGAATTACATCATAGTAGCCATTCATATCGATATCATTCACGGTAATCGCTTGGATATCTATCTTGCTGTAATCATCTACTTCCCCAATGAATGTATATAATATAGACATCGGCGATCCTGGTGTTAGATAAGTAGCTGTTGAACCTTCCTGATTAAATGTTTCTACAAGTTCTCCTGATGCCGTTAGCTCGTAAACTAGCAAGAAGCTCTTTATTCCGAGAAAGATCTCTCCATATCCATCATAGTCGATATCTGGACCATATGCTGCAGCAGTTATTCCATCCGTGTAATTAAAGAAGTATGATGCCCATGTATGATTTAGGAGACTTGTATGCCATTCAAGTTCATAATTCTCGTAGCCCTTATGCTCAAATATGTATATACTAAACTTCGTAATTACTGCAAATTCTTTATAGCCATCTGAGTCCATATCAATATCTGCTATTACGAATCTTGCATGTTCCCAAACCCTTCTTACGAATTTCTCAGAAACTCCAGAGAGTTCCTCAGACGCATATGGTGAAAGTGTTGTCTCATACTCATAATAGAGATCTCTTGTTCGATAGGCTCTCTTGTAGGTATTGTTTATTAAGTGCTCAAAAACGTACGCATTATTATCAAAATCTCCGATTATGACTTCGCCCTTTCCATCTCCATCAATATCTCCGTGATCTAACGATAAAGTCCACTCACTTAGATCCTTAATTGTAGACCATGTTTCTATAATATGATATCCAAAGTTCTTATAGGTAGATGTCTTCGTTATTGGACCAATATTTATTTTCATAACAAGAGGATATGTTGCAATTGCGAGAGTATCAATATTATCTGTTATGCCGAGGAACCTTGAAAGTTTTCCGTTATATGTATTCTGAGCAAACAGAGTATATCTTGTGTCATCGGAAACTATAATCGATCTTGAATAGTTGTTAAATCCAAAGTTTGTAATCGGATTTGGATCATATGCTGAGTTTGAGAACATGGTAGGCTTCTCTACCCATTTGGGATCATCTGCGGTTCTAATGTTTTCATATAAAGTGCTTCCCTTCCTATTTTCATAGCTGAAAATTATATCCAGTATTCCATCTTGGTTAAAATCCACGAATTGAGGATCAATTATATTGTATCTTGCCTTGTCATCATTTATGGTACTAAAGTAATCTTCATTAACTACATATTGGGGTTCTCCGCCATCATATCCAACGCATTCGAATAAGTACAGTTTACCATTTGCAATAACTGCATCCATATCTCCGTCGTTATCAATGTCACCAAAATCAAATGTCACAAATGGATCTGCATTCGCTAATATGCTGTATATTTTACCTGAGAGATCTTGATCTATTAGATTTATTGCGTATTCAAAAGAATACTGTTTATTGAAGGGGTTCGGAAGATATAACGCATAGAACTTCGGAACCCATTGAGAGAAACTTAATACTTTATACGATATTATGAGCTCTCGTCCATAACCTGCTTCGTAAACTTCTGCAAAGTCTATAATGAAATAGCTACTTGTTTTGTCATTAATATTCTGGAAGATATAGTTACTAAGAGTGGATTGATAGACATAGTCTCCGCTCGTTGTATTTTGTAGGAATAATATTTCGTTTGTTCCTGTTGATCCCTTTGTGCTAACTATAAGATCTCTCCTTCCATCACCATCGAGATCTTCAAAGACCCAATTAAATGGATAGTACCCACTAGGTATGTCCATAGCAAACTCATTATTGAAAATCCAGTATGGATATTTCCTATCTGGCATGAGCTTTGTTAGATACCAAATATGAGTACCTACTGCGAAATTATCTGATTGATATGCATCATAGAATATTTCGTACTTATGTTCTGTCGCATTATAGTGGTAAACTATTATTTTACCTGTAATCGATCCTAAGATAAGATATGTTCTTGGATTACCGTAATCTAATTGTAGTTCTCCAATGTACGATGAGACTATATCTGTTAGTTGTTTGTCGATATAGTATGTTTCTATAGCGTCTATTGCATAATTCTGTCCACCAGACACAACAATTTTAAGATACCTAGCAAACCGCCATTTGTGTTCGTTAAGAGCAGGATCTATATCTAGATACACCCAGAATTTCGTCGATATTGAAGTGTAGGTTACATACTCAACTTTTTCATAGATAATTCCATCATAGGATACATAGAATTCTAGGTTTGTAAAGTTAGGATACGATGCGAATCCTGTCGCTTTAATGAATGTAATCTTCAAATCATAGAAATTTGAACCATCACCTACAGCTTCTTCTTGTATTCCAAAATCTATCACGGCTATTGCTGACTGATTTATTGTTGAGTTAAATCTTGAATATTCTCCATCAGGAGGCCCAGCCATAGCTGTGTTATTAAAACCAATTTTTGTGGGCATTTGATCGCGAGGAATCGGCTCTTCAAATACATAGGATCCATTAAAGTAGGTTACATTATTCGCCTCGACCACCATATCTGCATAATAATCTACAGGAAAGTCTGCTAGTCCCCCGGTTCCCATCTCCCAAGAATATATTGGATAGTAAAGCTTACTTAAGCTGAAGATTCCACTAGCATAATTTAGTATGTATACGCTTTGAGTTGCAGCTACAATAGCAGCCTCATCGTAGTCATCATCATCCAAATCGCCTACGGAGATTGATAAAATCGGTGTATATGCTGCGAAGGAATTACTCCAGAGTAATCTGTAGCTATTATCTTGCGTCAATGGAAACGGTGTGCCTTCTATATCTATAACCGTGCCGTTATTCTCATAAATGTAGATCTTCCCATTACGTGTTCCTACGATCATGTCTGGTAATCCATTATCATTGAAATCTCCAGTAGCTAGTGAGTATATTTTATCGTCTATTTCAGAACCACTAGTCCATACCTTGTTGTATTCAATCCAGTGGCTCGGTTCAAATGGATAGTGTGAGTGATTATCGTACTCATACATCACAATTCCTTGTTCCCATGTACCAGCAATTATGTTAGGTAACAAGTCTTTATCCAGATCATCGACAACTACCTTAAAGACAGGCCCTAAAAATTCGCTTGTCCATACAAGGTCAAACATGCTCTCCGTATGTGTGATTGGATCATAAATATGCCTTTGTTCAAAAACATAAATATGCCCATCCGCGCTTCCAGCAATGACCTCTACGAAGTTATTATTATCGGTATCTCCTATCGCTAAGGAGATAACATCTCCTTTGATAATTTCATCTCCTGAATCCCACACTCTATCGTATTCATTGGTTTCGTAGTTCCATCTATAAACATGTATTTCATTGTCATAAAGGTATCCGCCTCCAACTGCGAAGAATTTATAATCATCAGATACCGCTATTGCATGAACTGCCGCTTTAGTTAACCATGGTTCCCATATCTTCTTATATTCATTTGGATTACTTCCAAGATATTTTAGGAAATCCTTATCGTATGGATAAGCATTAACCTCTTTTTGACTCGATACCAGTTGCTCTTTGAATGTACTTGGTAGCTGATATTTCATGGGTTCTGGTGCTGGTTGTGCGAACTCAGAGTCATTTTGTAGTGTGCTTCTTGGTAATGCGCTAATACCTACATAGTAAATGGGCGAAGTCAGGGATAATACAATTAACAAAATAGAGATCAAATATGCTTTATTCATTCTTATTACCTCCTTTCTTCTTTTGTTTTATATTCTTATACATCACTCGTACTCTTGGCAATCCATATTGTATGAACAGAATTGTGAAAATGCCAATCGCAATGCCTATGCCTACCCAAGTTAGAATAGAACCCAATTCCACCGGGGCTTCGCCTATCGAGAACTCTGAGGTCCATGTGAACAATATTCCTTCCGTTGAGAGACCGTAAACTTCTAGGATATAATCCCCTTTGCTCCATACTATATCCTGATACACCCACTGTAATGATACATTATCATACGTCATCGTATAGTTCTGAGAATATTCTCCCTTGTATTTATATCTGAACCACACAGAACTCATTGGGGTTCCGTTTATTACTCTAACATCAATTGTTTTGTCAAGTTCCCTGCCATATGGGGTTAGTGCCACTAAAACTTTACCACCTAATTTTGTTTTCAGAGCTTTTTCATAAGCCGATTTCGCAGTATATGCTAGAGGATCTGTTCCAACAGCCACCTCTGCACCATCGGTAAACCCGTCACCATCTGTATCTGCATCTGTAGGATCCGTTCCAACCTCATAGACCTCATATCCATCAGATAATCCATCACCATCCGTATCTGGGTTATTAACGCCACCACCAGGAACCTGTGATGTATTGTATCCAAAGAACTCCAATCCATCTGGTAGATCATCGCCATCAGAGTCAAACTCTAATCCATCAATTATTCCATCGTCATCTGTATCATTATCTGTTGGATCCGTCTTTGTAACCATTAATTCGTAGCCATCAGGTAACAAGTCATCATCAAAGTCTGGATCTAGGGGATCTAATATGATTATTGATGTAATTGAGAATGCAGAAGAATATTCCGAGGTATTTACTCCAAATAGTTCCTCATAATCCGAGATTCCATCATAATCAGTATCATTGTATATAACACTCGTGTTATGATTGAAATACTCATCATAGTCTGAGAGACCATCTCCATCGCTATCATTGCTGGCTGGATTGGAACCGAGTGTAAAAACTTCGAACGTATCATTGAGCCCATCGTTGTCAGTATCGAACATTACTGGCGAGCTACCATAGTAAAGAATCGGTTCTAGTGAAATGTATGGGTATATTATATCTGAAATATTCAGAATTCTAAGCTCTTCACCATCTGACATTCCATCGTTATCTGTGTCATTATCTAGTACATTCAAGGGAATTGGCTCAAAATTGGGTATTCTGCCGCTCGCAAGATAGAGTTCTATTGAGTCAGATAATCCATCATTATCTGTGTCCGAAGACATAGGATTTGTTCCGTAGACTAAAACTTCCATCCCATCGCTCATAGGCCAGGTCATTTCACCATACTCATTCGGGTATGTTATAGAATCATTATCTGAATCCCAGTTTAATGGATTAGTGTTGTACGTTAATACTTCTTCGCTATCCAGCAGACCATCGTCATCACTATCTGGATCGAATGGATTCGTATAGTAGATTAAAACTTCTTCCTTATCTGTTAGTCCATCATTATCTGTATCTTCATCGGTCGGATTTGTATAATACGTTAGAACCTCCTCACCATCCAATAATCCATCATTGTCACTATCCTTTAGCATTGGATTCGTATGCCAGTAGAATAGTTCTTCTCCGTCCGATAGACCATCAAAGTCGCTATCTGGTAGTATTGGATTAGTTCCGTATTTCAAATATTCTTCTCCATCGGTTACCATATCATAGTCAGTGTCTGGATTTCTTGGATCACATCCGAGGAGTATATCCTGAAGATCTCCAAGGCCATCGTCATCGGTATCTGGTAATAAATAGTGTGTTTTATTTGAGTACTGATTACCTACCCCCTCCAATCCATCGATCAGGCCATCATCGTCCATATCGTTATCTAATGGATCTGATGGCGGATTAAGCGAAAGTTCATAGCCATCGCTATTAAGATATATCGCTCCAGGGCCAGTATCTTGATCAGTATCGGGACAAACTGGGCTTGTTCTAAAGGTCTTTAATGTTGGCTGACCATCCTCTATGAATGTAACAGTTATTCCTTCAATCTCTCTTTTATCCGTCATATCCCTTAATACAATATTTCCTGGGGCAATAGAACCATCGTATAGCAGTACATAGGAATCATCATCGGTATCATTGTCTAATGGATGCGTATACCCGTGATTGAAGATAATCGGATTCGGTCCAAATTCCTCCAGAACCGCACCATAATATCCGCCCATTGGTCCTTCCTCACCATCTAGGAGTCCATCACCATCAGTATCTGGATCTAAGGGATCCGTATGATCTGTATATTCAACCCCACCAATGATTACTTTATCGACACTCGGAACAATAGAGGACATATCCCAAATATGAGTTACTTCGAAGTAGTCATCTAGTCCATCGCCGTCGGTATCGATCTCCCTTGGATTTGTTCCTATCACGATAACTTCCTCATAATCGGTCAGTTTATCGTTATCCGTATCAACACGTAGGGGATTCGTATTATGTGTGTTGACCTCATCACCATCGGAAAGACCATCACCGTCAGTGTCCGGATCTAATGGATCTGTACCGATAGATTCTAGCTCAACATTATCTGCTAACCCATCACCATCAGTATCCACTCTTGATGGAGCGAAGCCAATATTATTTAATTCAAATCTATCTGGGAGTCCATCGTTATCTGCATCGGTGCCATTAACTTTGTCACTTAATTGTTCGTTCGAGTTTGGAAATTCATAATGGAAGAGATTTCCATCGTCTCCAAATGTTTTTCCAACAAATAGGAACTCCAGATGGACTTTTATAGCATAGTTTATGTCGATAGATATTGTTAGCGGATTGGGTAATGAGAAGTCTAGGTTTAATCTGAATATTAGATCAAGTGAGACTGAAAGAGAAAGTTCTGCGATTACAATATCAATACATACGTTAAGAATTCCGCCTATTGTCATCTCTAAAACGAGAACCGAATGATCCCCCGCAGCTGCAGTACTAGAACCTAAGTTAATTTCTAGTGCGAGGCCAAACTTTATTGTTACTGAAATTGAATCTAAGCCTATGTATGATGCTAGTTTATTTAGAACACCAGAACCAGCACCACCTGTAAGAAAATCGATCAATGTGATTTTTCTAGATGCTTCTAACTGGAATCTCAGATACCATTCTTGGAGATCTAGAATCTTCGATGGATTAAAGGATCCAAGCTGGAAATTAAGCAAAGCAATTTTGAATCGTGCTTCGCCTTCAAAGCTTACATCGGGACCCAAGCTTTCTAGTAAGACTTTCATCATTTCATTATCTTCTGAGAATACGCTCCTTAGACTGAATTGAGCATCTAACGTTGGTGAAAACTTAAAGAATGTCAGAATATCCCAGAATGCCTCTAATGTATCAGAAAGATCAAAAGTTAAACCATTGAATAAGATATGATTAACAACATTCTTGAATTTCTCTTTATCGAAGCCCATATCAACAACAATGTTCATATCATACGAGAACGAAAGTACATCTAACTCGGCAAATGGAATGCCTAAATCGCCCTTGAAATGTAAGAAACTAAATCCTTCCAAGAAACTATTCAACTGGCTTTCTATCTCATCAATTAAGTCATTTATCTTGTCAACAAACCAATCCATGACTTTTGTGGTAAGCCATTTTACACCGTCAGTTATTGCATCACGTATATCTACTAAAAAGCCGATTACATCCCTGAACGTATTTAGTATTGTAGAGTTACCAACTAGATCATTTAATGCCTCTTCTATTATTTCTAATGCACGTTCTGGTGAAGGTGATTCTCCAAACTCCATAATCGAAGGCAGTAGCACATCTAGAATCTTTGAATAATTGCCTAGGGAAAGCTTATCCTTAAACAATTCCATGAGACTATACCCAGCAGTTGTCATTAAGCTTGTTAAAATTCCATCGTATGAGGACGTACCTATATTTCCAATTATACCCAAGAATCCATATAAAATCTTAGCCTCCGCCATTATGTCTTCTAGCGCTGATAATATTTGAGATTGCGAGAGCCATTCACTAAGAAAGTCGGTCAATAGAGTTTGAAGAGTGCTCATTAATGTATTAAGTTTACTGCCTGTCCATCGCTCTATATTTAGAATTGCTTGGGTTATCTTAATGTTTTGAGTTAAAATCCCATATGCCATCAATGTACCATTTATCAGATCTTTCAGCTTTTGTATATTCTCAGGCGCTTCGGATGAAAAAGTGTCTATCAGCTGAAACATGATATCTAAAAGCCCCGTAGAATCAGTAATATCAAATGTTGGGCTGAGGATAGTAGATGTTAGGGTATATATATCTCTAATGAAATTCTTGGCATTCTGAATTTCTGGTTGTGTTGATGAAATGTAGGTATTGAGTGTATCCATAATATTATTCTTATATATATTGATATCCGACAATTCGTCCTTTATTGCATCATCCAACAATTCGATTAGATCTTCTACAAGACCATCGATATCACTAATCTCTTCTGTGGGCACAAAGGTAGAGATAAGTTCATTCAGTAGGGAATTTACCGTATCTTCGCCTTTTTCAAGAACATTTATTACCAATTTCATAGTTGAAGCTATTTTGTTAAGTACTTCCAATTCATCTGGAGTGTTAAACATCCCAAGAACATTTTGGACAATATCTATGATCTGATCGGTTACGAGTGTTAGATTCTTTATTGTTAGGAGATTAAATACGGGTAAAACCAATGCTGATAACTTCGTATAGGCATTCTCCATCTCTGATACATCAATAGGTAAATTCTGAACCAAGAATTGCAATGTATTATTAGCCAATTTCTGTAGAACCCAGTCTAAAAGCAAACTTATTGAATCCTCACTTATAGATCCTATTTGTTTATAAAAGTTAGTACCTACGTCAAGTATTTGATTCATTATGTGCTTCAAGTTTTCGATCTGATCCCCAGTTTCTGGAAATAGCAAACTTATTGCATCTGTGATAAAGCCTAGGATATGCTCTAACTCTCCCCTTAAGCTAAATAAGCCTTCAATCGCCAAGTCAATATATTTCGAATAGTTATCAAAGTATGGGAACTGCGTCTTTATAAGATCCAAAAAACTACCTAAAACGGATCCAGCTCCTGAAACAGATGGATCTCCAAGGAAATCCTTAACCGCGTTAAATGTCTCAACGATTTGATTTATTGTTGACATATCTAAGGGAATT
>JAGGXM010000040.1 GCA_021163045.1 Thermoproteota archaeon
ACTAAAATATCCTCATGAGGCATTACTAATAGATGTATATTAATGTGTTTTCTCTCTGTTTTCGGGAATACTCGATGATCTAAAATGGTAGTTAAATATATTGAAGGAAGAGACAAGTTATTTTCCGCAAGAGATAAGATAATTATAATCCGTGTGAAAAAGAGTAATAAAAGACAATTTTCTATTTTGGAAGAGCCATTTAGAGATAAGATAAAGAAAGCAGTATACATTCTTAGAACGTGTCTTACAGAATATTTCGCTTATGAAGCCAAGTTAATTGACCATAAAAACTTTGGTTACAGAACGAAAAATTTCTCAAATATGCTCTTTACACTTGCTGGATTCGTCAAGATACGAAATAAAAAGTATGATGCGACTCTAGAGAGACTATATAATTTACTCAATACTTGTGAGGATGGATTTTTAATAGTCTATTTGGGAAAGCAAAAAATTGGAATTTTCTTTTTACTTGTATTAGAGACAATAGAATTGTTGAAGAGACTAGCTCAAAAATTTATTTTATCAAAAAATTTTTTCGAAAGCTACTTTATAATTAAGCAAAAACTTACATCATACATATCAAAAATTCTTTTAGGGCGATTTCCTACGAGATTTACAAGCAACTTAAGCAATAATGATATTATAAACTTCAAAATCATTCTACTAAAATTTCTATCAGAGTATGAATTCAAATACTCTGGAAATGAAATCTCTGAATCTTCAGAGAATCAGATAGAATCAATGGCAGATAAAAGAATTCGATATGATAAGGAAGAAAATAAAATCAAAAGTATAAGCAGAAAAGAAAAAACAATAATAGCTATCGATGGAATATATAGTGAAATTAACGAAGTGCTTGATCTATGGATTAGAAAACCTAAAAGTTCATTCTCTAGTGATCACAATGTCTAGTACCAGAAGCAAAGGAAAAAAAAACACAGCCTTGTCTATTATTATAATATTAGTTATTTTCCTAGCTCTATTCCTTATTATCGAAACCAACCTAAAACTTAAAGTACCGATTGCTTATATCTCATCAGGTTCTATGGAACCAACATATATGACTGGGGATTTAGTAATAATTTCTGATGTTAATGCTGAGGATCTAAAAATTGGAGACGTAATTGTTTTTAGAAATCCGATGGATCCAAACGAACTAATACTGCATAGAATCGTAGCAATAAAGAAAGATAACGGCAACATATATTTTCTGACGAAAGGAGATAACCCTCAGACGAATCCTAGAATAGATCCCTGGGGCTGGGTCCCAGAAAATTACATATATGGTAAGCTTGTTTTTAGAGTACCTATTATTGGCTACTTATTAATAATAACATCAAATTTATTCTTGAGAGTTTTTTTCGCATTCATTATAGGCATCCTCTTGCTGGTATCGGTGATTTTTCCGGAGAACTCGGGGAAAGAAAATAAAAGCATAAAGCTTCGTAAATTTAGCTTTCTACGAATGGAATGCGTTCTCTTACTAATTATCCTCATCAGCGCATTTTATACCTATAGGTTATCTGCCTCAAGTACAACTTTTTCACCATCTATAAATGTCCTTGAACTAAAGTTAAATGGTGAAATGACCGCTTTCGATTCAAGCCAGCAACAATATTTAGAGTTAAGAATTATCATTAGAGTGAGATCGCCTAGTTATCGGTATATTATAAAAAATTTAGAAATAACATTATACAATGACACAGATCTTATAGGAAAAACCGCTTGGTCTATTATATATCCATTTATTGGGGATAAAATAATTTCTCTTGGTATAATTACTACAGCAAATGTGACGGTTTCTCACGAATATGAAGTAAAAGGAATACTTTATTATACTGACATTCTGACTGAGTCGATCGAAGGGTCTAAAATATTCCAGCAAAAAGTGGTTCTAATGTAATATAATGTTAATAGAAAACAATTGAGGGGGGTTTCGTAATGAGCTGCATAGCGGAATTATTATTACCTATATATGTAAGCTATAATGAACAAATAGATCATGCATTACGCTGGTATATCAAAAGTCTAATCTCAGATTTAGATATTGAAAGAATTAAGATTATTCGTCCAGGGAAAAGATTTACTAAAATCCAAGTAACAGGCAAAGAAGCCAGCGTAGCATGCAAATTCCTGGAAAAAGAATTTGGAAAAAAACGAGATATAAGAGAAATATCCGATGGAGATACAGTACCAGGGCGAGTCTATAAATCTAGTTCTGAAAATTTACTAATAGATATCGGATTAGAAGATTTAAATAATGGATTTGTGTATCTGGATTTCAATGCTTTCTTAGAGAGAATCTTTAAAGGCAAATTCAAGAAGATAAAAATATATTTTAACGAAATAGCTCCGGAGGATCTTGGTATTCTCAAAAATTTTCCATTATATGTAAATATATATTTGACGAACTCGGAAAAAATTCAAGGTTCAGCGACAGTAGATCTAATAAATACATACAGAAGATGGATCGATTCTAGGCTAGATATCTTATTTGTTTATGGAGCAACGAGGTCTCAAGTTGAGAAGGCGATAAAAGAAACAGGGCATCTAAGAGATATAAAAGCAGTAAGAAGACTTGCTTTCCTAGAGCATGCAATAATTTGTAGGTGGAGAACATCAGCAAAAGGCTTAATACCAGAGATCGGACCAAGATTGGGAAAAGCCAAGTTGGCCTTTTTCTCCCCAAGAGCGATTGCAAGACAAAAGAGCATTAGTGGGAGGCAGAATAGAATCTAATAATCTAAAGAACCATAACCAACGAGTCTGAATTCCCTTTCTATTAACCTACTTATAGCTACAATTTCACCTTTTTGGATAGAGATCGGCTTAGCTAATATTATATTTGCAGAATCGTCGTCTACATCCTGAACCAGACCAAAATTGATATTAGTACCAACATTTATTAGGATTCTTTCATTTTTCTTTAATGGAGCATTTTCCATATTTATTTTTGCTCCGATAATTCTAGGAAACATGTGTAAATCTCTGATGTATATGGATCTAACAATCTCGGGCAATCTTCCTGGTTCGCCAATAACGGATCCTGCCAGCTTATCCGCTTTGGTGAGGCCGGGGTCAAGAAATGTTGCAATTCCGATCAATGCATGAGGTTGAGCCTCTTCTAGAGGATGCCCACCATCGGTTTGTATGCTAGCAATCTCGGATAGAATCGGTTGTGCATTACCTTTTTTATCAATAATTCCGGGTCTAATCTCTATTTCTTCGCCAACTTTCAGAGTCCCTTGTTTGAGAGCGCCACCAAAGGCACCGCCAATCAATTTTTCTGGTTTTGTTCCAGGGAGGTTAGGATCAAAAGTTCTAGCAACATACATGATCGGATCCGCGTTTAGTTTCTTTTCGAGCGGGGTAAATTTTTTGTATATTGCCGCTAAAAGTATGTCAATATTAATGCCTAAAGCTGCGCTAACAGGTATTATTATCGGGGTTCCAAAAGAAGTTTCATTTTCAAAGAAGTTAAGGATTTCTTTATAGTTTTCGAAAGCTCTCTCTTTAGACACAAGTTCAATTTTATTCTGAGCTACAATGATATTCTTAACGCCCATCACCTCTAACGCTGCGACATGTTCTCGTGTTTGGGGCATGGGGCAAGGTTCATTAGCAGCTATGACGACGAGAGCGTAATCTGTAATTGATGCTCCGGAGAGCATTGTAGAAATAAGAATCTCATGACCTGGATGATCAAGAATAGAATAGCATCTAAGGTGTCGAGGTCTTTCTTTTGTTGGACATTTTGCTCTAGCATTTGATGTAAATGCCTCAGGGAAGCCACTATCTGGACATAATAAAATATCTAAATGAGAATACCCTAATTTTATGGTAATACCTCTAATTAATTCCTCGCTATATGTAGCAGGAAATTTTCCTGTAAGTGCTTGGGTTAATGTCGATTTTCCATGATCTACATGACCTGCGGTTCCAATGATGCCCGCAGATCTATGTTCTTTTGGTTCTAATGGTAAAGAATCAATATCTAAGCCGATGATTTCTTTTAATTTCTCTTTGTCAAATAGTTCCTCTTGATTTTTTGCGGTTTCTGTCTCACTCATATCTAAGCACCGAATTTTACATACCAATAAACTCTTAGTTCTGGAAAAGTTAGCTTAATTAATAAGGATAAAAAGATTGCCAAAAATTTTCTGGTGTATTTATTATGGGTACAAATGAAATACGGCAATATATAATACGGATTGTTAGAGGATATGAGAGGTTGGGAATCGAAGAGCTACGGTCTATAACTGAGGCATATAATGAGCCATTTAAAGTTTATAGATCAGTTAATGATTACTACTTTATTAAAACAACAAGAATAGGTGCATTTCTCTCAGCCTATAGAGCCGGTTTCTTGACATATATGGGGGAGATCTTAAGTGCAAGTATGAATGAGGAATCGGATTCCATCAACTGGATGAAAATATTTACTACTAATGAATGCGTATTATCGACATTTAAAATAAATATAATCGACCATTCTAAAATTTTAGATCGGGAGAATAAAAGAACATTACTTAGAAAAATTATAGAAGAAATAAAAAGACAAAATCCAAACGTTATAGTAGATCTTGAGAACCCGAGTCATATCATAGATGTTTTAGTTATAGATACTAATATGCAATTTATTTTGCTCCATATGAATACCGCAAGAAAAAGACTCGCGAAAAGGGACTCCATGTATAAACCATACTCACCCCCAGCATCGATGAATGTGTATCTTTCTAGAGCACTTATTAATTTAGCTAGAACTTTACCAGGGCATATCTTTCTAGATCCATTTTGTGGTTCAGGTTCCTTGCTGATCGAGGCGGCACTGATTGGGGCTAAAGCATACGGGATAGATATATCTCCAATAAGTGTTTGGGGTGCTCGATTTAATTCTAAAATAATGGGTGTCGATTTCGATGTTCGCCTAGGGGATGCTTTAGATAAAAATAGTTTTGAAAATCAAGTTGATGCTATAGCTACAGATCCTCCTTATGGTAGGGAAGCAAGTACATATGGGCTTGATATCCAAGAATTGTATTCAAAGTTTTTTAAGAATGCTTGTCGAATTCTTAAAAAAGGGAGATATATGGCCGTGTGTGCCCCAGAGGGTATTCCGATCATAAAAATGGCCGAAGAATACGGATTTAGCAGGGTTTTTGTGTATAAAGAACGAGTAAATAAAGCGCTTACTAGGCTAATTACCGTATTTAAGCTTATTTAAGCCTTTAACTTTTGCGATGATTCTCCTGAAAAATCCAATTAAAGTATGCACTTCGCGTCCGGTAATAAAAGCTCTACTTACCATATTTCGTACAATGTAATAATAGATCTCTTTCTGATATTGGTTCTTATCACTGTATAAAATCTCAATTAACATTCGTATATACTTAAGGAGAATTTCTCTCTCTTCTAGTGTCGATGCACGATAAGGTAATGGCCTCGAAAGTTCTAAATTGATTGACAATTCATAAGCTATAATCGAAACAGCATGGGATAAATTCATTGAGGGATAAATTTCGGATGTGGGTATTGTAACTAAAAAATCACAGACAGATAGTTCCTCGTTCGTAAGACCGCTTTCTTCATTACCGAAAAGAACTGCAATTTTACCTGGAGGAAATTGAGTTGTCCTTAGATTCGGAGATAATACCGCATTTCTTCTAGGGTTACTGTCGCCACCGAGTCTCGCCGTAGTTCCTATTATAAAGGAAGGCTTTTCTGTATCAATAAAAGATTCTAATGACTCATAGATTTTTGTGGATTCTATAATATCTCTTGCATGAGCCGCTCTAATAATCGCTTCTTCATTAATCATATTTTTCTTAGAGATTATTATAAGGTCAGTAAAACCGAAATTTTTTATTGCTCTGGCGGTATGTCCAATATTGCCAGGGTACTTTGGCCTTACCAATACAAACATGAATCGAATTTTACTCATTATCAAACACCAGTATCTATGTTGGTGTACATAATGTGCTATTTGCTGAGCTATAGCTTTAGGAACCTAAAGATAAAATTTGAAGTCCCAAATTTATACTATCTGGTTTATGGATTATTAAGAGAAATCCCAAAAGGAAAAATAACAACCTATGGTATACTGGCTAGAATTTTAGGAGATGTTCGAGCATCAAGAGCGATCGGTAGAATATTATCAAAGAATAAGTATCCTGATGAAATTCCCTGTTTTAAGGTAATAAAAAGCGATGGTACACTCGGAGGCTATACATCTCCTGGAGGTATTTCGGATAAGATTAATAGACTTCTTGCGGAAAAAATATCCATTAATGGAAACACTGTAAGGGACTATAAGAAATATTTGTATACTGGTATTGGAGAAAGAGATCCGCACGTATTAGAAAGTCTTAGAAGGATTCAGGATCACTTATCAAGGAGAGTAATACTGCTTGATGAGAATAAAAAAAGTATAGAAAGAATTATCGTAACGGATGCCTCATATATTGATGCCTCGATTCCAGAAATAGGATTCGGAGTTGCTGCTCTAATAGATCTTCCATTACAGGAGATTCTCGCAGTCTCAATATCAATTACCCCTGTATTCTTTCCATACATACCAGGATACCTGGCCTTCCGGGAGGCTCCACCTATACTAGCTGCAATAGATGCCCTAAAAGGTATAGTTCCAGAACCGGAGGTCTTTATTTTTGATGGACATGGTATATTACACCCAAGAAAAATAGGACTTGCAGCACATCTAGGTGTTCTATTGAATAAACCTGCAATTGGCGTAGCAAAAAGAATTTTTGTCGGAAAGATTTCATCAAAAAAATATTTTTTAGATGAGAAAAAAATGGTATCTCGAGCGGTTACATTAAATAATGTTGTTATGGGGTATTCTATCACGAAAGGTGGTAAAAAGGAAATAATAGTCTCTCCAGGTAATAAAATATCCCCAGAAACGGCACTTAAAATAATTATAAGCATGCCTTGGAGTAGAAAATATCCAGATCCACTATATTTTACTCATTTAATCGCTAACATGATAAGAGAAAAGTTTCTTAAGAATATTATGATGTAGGAGTGCTAAAATTATTTATGAGATTTCCGCGCCCCCACAGGAATTTTAATAATTCGTGAGATAATAGCTTTGCAACCCGTATTGGTTCTGGAAATCTTCCGTGGATTGTGAATAGATTTAGAACAGTTTCAGCATCCTCCACGGAAATCCCAATATTTCTAATATATACAGTAAAAGAATTCCTGAGATGTATGGGAATTCTCTTACCATTTCTTCTGTGAATCTGCAACCGAAGCTCTCCGTTAGGCATTTCTAATAAAAAGTTATCTATACCTGGACTTTCTTCATAGGTTACTGCAATAATTGGTCGCTTTAGTGTTTGAAAGAGCTTTTGGAGATCGACTATATTATAGTAAGCAATAACAGTTCCACTTAGTAGTATGATCCTAATATCTTCTCTATTTAATTTCTGGTACATCTTTATTATACTATCTGTGGCATCAAGTCCACCAATAGAAACAGTTTCAAAGGCGATACCATCTATTTGTAAATCACCACGCATTATAACGCCTGCTATTATAGACTTCGATTTATGAATATCTCTATTAAAAGATTCGGCAATTCCAAGCGCGCGCATCCCTTTTTTAATTGTGATCTTCTTATTTTTTTCCCTTGCGGTGGCAATAATAAACTCAGCAATGGACATAATTAATCCCAACAAGTAAGGATCTATATAAGGGCCATTTATACTACATCGAATTAACATCTTTTGGCTCTTCAAGAATTTCCTCCAAGCTTAGAATATCCTCTGGAACTTTAAGTTCATCTAATACAAATTCAAATAAAATTGTAGGAATAAGCCCTTTGGATCTGGAAGTTCTTACTAAAGGCAAGCCGAAGAATTCCATGGCTTTCTTATTGATAGCATTGATATGATCACGAATTGTGGTTCGGTCAACGTTCAGAATTCTAGCAATTTCGGATTGCCTAGTGACGCCGTTCTGGATTAATTTAATAATCTCTTGTTTTTTTGTAGACTTTTTTAAATACTTAATGTAATCCTGAATCCTCCCTTTTAGGAGATTTTTGATAAGCCGAGCCAAATCTTTAATTTCTCTGCCGATTCGAGAAAGGTACTCTTCTTTAGCTATATCCGATGTTATTGGAGTCATACAGATTCCCTCGATACATAAATCCACTTTTTTCCTCTTAAATAATATACTGGTATACCGACTTCTTGGAGCCTATTTTTGAGCGCCATATCCGTTGTTGCTACAGCTGCATTTAGTTTTTCTGCCATTTTCAGAAGAATTTCGTCTGAAACTTCCCAACCTTTCTTTTCCTTTGCAAAATTTTTAACCTTTTTTTCTATCAATGGATCAACAGGGATAATTGGTATTTTCATGCGTCTAATAAACTCCAAAGCAAAGTCAGCGGCCAATCTTTTTTTTCCCTTTCGTGAATTTTTGAGCCACTTAAGTTCCTTGATCGTACTCTCAAGAACAGCAAGGTGCATCCCCTCTGAAACTCTTCTTAAGCTGTCTTCTAGATTTATACGTACTCTTTTTCCACTTACAGGTAGCATAAGGAGCGAAGAATCCAGTAATAATATCCTACCTTGGCTTATCAAATTAAAGCCTCCTAAAATGTTCCCAACCTCTACTTGGAATAGCTGTATCCTTATAGTAAACACCATATCCACTTTTTACTCTGCCGATCAAAATTGGAGGCTTGCATCCTACTATAGCAAATTGTTTTTTTACCTCTTGAGCGGTTAGATTTCTTGTAGTGAAAATAATTTCGAACTCTTCCCCTCCGAAGAGGACAAGATCTTCGTAGTTTAAGGAATTCTTTCTAGCATAGGCTATAGAATATTCTGATGCAGGTAAATTCTCTATTATAATTTTTACATTACTCATCTCAGCGATTGTATTTAATGTTATCGCAAGGCCATCACTACTATCCATGCCTGCAGTAGCTATGCGAGAAATTGGTAAAAAAATTTTTGGATCTATTTTGGGTGCAAAAAAGGATTCTAAAATAGAATTTATTTCGGGAATGGGTTTTCCTGAACTCAGAAGATAGTGTAATGCTGCTCCCGAGTTCCCGAACCTTCCAGTCGACCAAACGAGATCACCGGGTCTAGCCCCATCTCGGCGTATAATACTATCGGTATAGCCTATAGCAACACCTGTTAGAATTAGATCATCTCCGGAATTTAGGTCGCCTCCAAGAAATTTTATAAAGTAAAAATTACAGGCATCTCGTATTCCCTTAAACACCTGATTGAAGTTATATAATTCGGTACTACTTGGAGCGACAACTGATAATATAAAAATCTCAGGTTTCGCACCTTTTGATAAAATGTCACTAACAGTCATAGTAACAGTCTTTATACCCATATGATAGAAGCTCATGCCTTCTGGAGCGTCTGTAGATTTAACGAAAGAATCTATGTTAACAATAGTATATCTCTTAGAAGATGTTAAAGCGGCAATAGCATCTTCATTTATACCTAAAGGATTGCTATCTAGTAGTTTGAAAAGCTTTTGGAGTAGAGCTCTTTCTCCCAAGTCTTTTAGTTTCAAATATGATCGCCTCAGAGATCAAATTAAAAGCATAAGTTTGCTCAGTCGAGAGTATCTACATCCGAATCTTATAAAACGTGTTTTTTCTTCAGATAGATCACATTCTAAGCTAGATCCCCGAGGCAACTCATATTGATCGATTCCATCAATAATCAGTACCGCATCCCAACCATCAGGGCGAATTAATATTTTGAGTTTATGTCCCTTTGGTAGTACTATAGGACGCATCTTACCCCATAATGGAGATATCGGAACTAAAAGATAAGAATTTGAACCACTAAGTAAGACAGGCCCTCCCGCAGAAAGTGAATAAGCGGTACTCCCTGTTGGTGTGGATATAATAAAGCCATCACCGCGTGTTTTTGTTATTGGTTCACCATCGATATATATTTCAACGGAAATCATCTTAGCAAATCTTTTTGTCATAATTAAGAATTCATTAAGAGCTGTCGGCAATTTTGTTTTTATTCCAGTATTACTGATTATAAAACCCCCTAAACGAAGAACTGATTCAATCCAATATTTTTCATTTTCTATATTATTTAGAGCTTCATCTATTTGTGTTGGAAAGATTTCTGTTAGAAAACCAATTTTGCCGAAATTAATACCTAAAATTGGTGTTTTGCTTGATAATCTTGAGGCCATGAGGATAGTTCCATCACCACCAAGCGTAATCATAAAATCAGATTTTTGTATTTTTTCAGAAATTATTTCATTCGCGATTTTTCTAGAGCAGCCAACCGATGCGGTAATTTTCCAATTTTTAGAATGAAGGATTTCAACTATGTGATTATAGTAGCTCTCATATATGTCCTTATTTGGCGAGCAAAATATTGAAATCTTTTTTTCAACCATCCTTGTCATCCTCATGATTTCTAAAAATTTTATTTAATATGATCTCTAGGACTTCTTCTGGTGATCTATTTGTTGTGTCTATAACTAGTGTTTTTTTTCCATATTTATCTAGAGCTTCACCTAATATTATATTCAAACGTTCGGCTTCTAAATTTTCCCATATTTTCTCTGGTGGATACTTTTTCTCCTTTAATCTGCGCTCTAATTCCCCTGGCTCACATGTTAGTATAATACAAAGAGATACATATTTCTCGGGTAATAAATCAGCCCCAATGCCCTCAACAACTATTGGACGTGATTCTTTATGGGCTATTAACAGAATTCTTTTAACCAATCTCTTTGGATCAATTATGTAGCTATCTCGCTCGTAATCATAATCAGAATACAAGTGTTCTTTTATAACGAATTCAGATAAATGTATTATTTTAAAACCCTTTTTAGCTAATAAATTAGCAAGGGTTGTTTTTCCTGTTCCTGGCGAGCCACAAATAATTATAATCTTCATAGTAATCTCTCCGGTGATTAATGTGGAAAAATCTGATACCTACCTCGGACTCATAGTGGGCAAAACACGAACGAATCAATTCAATTTTAGAGTTGAAGATGTAAAAAAAATTATAAAAAACCAGTATGTTATTGCCATCAATAAGAAGGATAAGGCAAAGGTGTTAGCACAGATATTAGATATAATAACTACTGGTGGTGTAACAAAAGCAAAATGCGAGGTCCTTGGGGAAATTCATGATGATAAAAAATTATATCCACCACAAAGACCGTTACCCATTGGCTCTAGTGTGTATATGCCTTCAACCAAGTTATTAACGGAAATACTCTACAAAGCTCCATTGGAGGAACGGTTACTTTTGGGTAAAATTCTTACACACCCAGAGGTTGTTCCCGTTTATTTTAATCCTCGGGATTTATCTAGGCATATGGTTATTGTTGCAACAACGGGTGGAGGGAAGTCATATACAATTTCGGTTATCATAGAAGAACTTCTTAAGATAAGTAAAAATGGGAAAAATCCTTATGCTATCTTGGTCTTTGATGTTCATAACGAATATGGCGGATTAGCGCTTCCCAATTCGGAAGAGACTCAAGTCCGAGGTTTAGAAGAATTTGGTCTTGAACCAAAGGGTTTTGAAGATCAATTATTAGTCTTCGACTGGAATTGGAATCCGCCGAAGTTAAGCGCTGAATTTGATATTCAGCGCTTGTTATTTCTTTATGGTATAAAAGAGCAACGATTTGCCTTTATATTAAAGGAACTTATGGGTGAAAAAGAAAAAATGGATATAGAAGAAATGCTCAATATAGTTGATGCTAGTGATCTTCATCCGTCTACAAGGCATGCCTTAGTAACTAGAATACGAGCATTAAAGGAGAGCGGGTTATTTGATAGAGAACATTACCTTAAACCTCAAGACTATCTTAAGCCTGGAAAAGTAACAATATTTAGACTTGCAGAGACTCCGATGGGAGACTATGGTTTAAGGTTTATTGTAGCAGATATTCTTCGCCAAATATATGATCTAGTAAAAGAACGTAAATTTGACTTTAATATTATTGCAGTAGTAGATGAAGCGCATCTATTTGCTCCAAGAGCAGGCAAGGTAGATGCTGTTCGTGAGGTAATCGAGAGGATCTCTAGAGAGGGTAGAAAATACGGTTACTGGCTAATTTTAGCAACACAGGCGCCTAGAGATTTGAGTCTAACAGTAATTGCCAACTGTTCAAGTATTCTTGCGCTTAAAATGCAAAAGAGAGATATTGGCGACTTTTCAGAGATATTTGGAATCTCTCAGGAGATATCGCAAAGCTTGATCGAGATGCCCCCTGGAAAAGGCTATTTAAGAGCGCCTTCATTGACTTTACCTCTCATGATTTCTGTGAGACCAAGGCAATCAAGCGATATTAAAGGAGGATCTCCTAAATTTAGAGATTTGGAAGAAAAACTTAAGGACATAGCTGAAAAAACGAAAGAAACAATTAAGCCCCAGGCTGAAATTATAACAAAAACGCAAATACCAGAAGAAAAGGAAAAAGAGGCCATCGAAATAAAACCGCCAATAGAAGAAACGAAGAAAAAAGAGCATAAAAAGAAGGAGATCATTGAGAAAGAATCCAAAATAAGCAAGGAGACAAAGACTAGAAAAAAGAAAATAATCGCAAAGAGAAAATTTATGGAATCAAGACTAGAATACGAAAAGAAGATCTTAGACTCAATAATTGAAGAAATAAGAGAACTGGGGCCGGGAGCTACTGAACTAATCAAAAAATTGATCGAATTTGAGTATATCCCCATTTCTAAAGCGCTTACGTTCCTTAATGATAGAGTTTTAGATACCCTCCTTCTATTAGATATCATTAAGCAGCAAGGTAGTTCTATTGTTCTAAATTTAAGGAAAATCCTGACCGATAGATTAGGTAAAAAGCCATCAAGAAAGGAACTAGAAACCATGTTAATCTATATTAAAGATAGATTAAGGTGATGCCAGAAAAAGATTCATACTATCTAGGATTCTCTCCAAAATTTTCAATTTCTTCCTCTTCATGATAAACAGGTTTTATCTTTATATTACTTGGAGTGATTAAGAGATAATCAGAGCCAATACCAAAAACATCCCCGCCAAGATTACCCTTAATATACTCTACAAGTTTCTTAACTAATTGTTTAGCGCGCTCGAAATCTTTATCCTTCAGTTCGCTGACATTTAAGAACACAGGTTTTTCTTCTTTTATTTTACTGAAAACTGTTATAATATCCGCAAGAGAACCAAGTTTTAAGAATATTATCTCCAGGAGTTTTTCTTTTGGAGAATCGGGAGGTATTAAAGAGAGATCCTGATCAATCATATTATCAATTTTCTTTTTCTTTTTCCATAACCAGTTCATCAGAAACACCGTTATTAATAGCTAAACTAAATACTAAACCGGACTTGTATTATTTAATCTCAAAGAACATCTACGTAATAC
>JAGGXM010000020.1 GCA_021163045.1 Thermoproteota archaeon
ACTGAAGGACTTTTTTCGCGAAATATTCTCTACGAATCGGATTCAAGAGCAAAGACAAAGATTCTGATTGGGATGTAGAAAAAACGATCATAGGTAGGCCCAAAACAGGTTTGATCAAGCCAGTTAAAATTCGCGTAAGAGATATTAAAAAAGTATCTTCTAGACTGTCAAGAAACCCCTCAAAAATGTTAGATGTTAGTAAATTGAAAGAAGTTCCTTTATATTCTAGAGGGAGAGGCTCGTTAAATACTAGAAGACCCTTATATGGAAAGCTTTATGGAAGATCCAGATCCTTAGCTTTAGGAATAAAAGGCCGCTATATAAGAGCTGCTCGGCCTACAGGAAGAATACCACCATCATTAATTGCGGTAATTCCTACCGTAAAAACGGTTGCAATGAGAAGTAGAGGAAAATTCCCAGTAAGGGTAACGCGCGAAGATATAAGAGTAAAAATTAATGCAATAAAGCGCAAGTTTATTATCATGCTTGTTGTAGACACTAGCGAGAGTATGAGTATGTATCTTAGAGCAATTGCACAGGGCTTGCCTCTGTTTCATAAAATTGCTTGGCGAATGCGAGATAAAGTAGGATTGATTATCTGTAGTGGAGATGAAGCAAGAATTATCCATCACCCAACAAGCAACTTACGTGTAATCTCTAGGAGTATTTTTAGGACAAAATATGGGGGTATGACCCCTCTAGCTTCTGGACTTTTTAAAGCATTTGAGGTTCTACGAAAAGAAAAACGAAAGGATCCTAGTGCGATTACAGCTATTGTCTTAATCTCCGATGGAATTGCAAACATCGAACTAAAGAGGCCCCCAAATAAATTCACAAGAGAGATTATTTACTCTGAAGCTCAGGCAGACACAATTGCTGTTGCTAAATTATTAGCTGCAGAAAAAATCCCGATTATAGCCATAAATCCGATGCATATGGATAAATGGGATGATAAACACTTCATTTCTCCAACTGAGCTTCTTAAAACTATAGTAGCTATAACTAATGGTAGATATTTTGGATTTAAAATGGGTCTATTGGCTCCTCCAAAAATATCAGGAAGAAAAATTGTAGATCTCATTCTTAAAGCGTTGTATGATATTTCATTAAACTATCAGAGTTAAATAACGCGAGAAATCATTGATGCTCCGAAAGGAATCTCTCCTGTATCATAAACTTTACTAATTTCTACAGTATCTGTTTTTTCCATGATTTTAACTTCCTCCTTTGCTAGATTATATGAAAGACCTGTTGTTGGATCGTTATTGAATATTCTACGCATCAGGTTCCAATATTCATGGTATTTCTTAGATTTTGACTCAAAAAGAACAATTTTTTCCTTATTACGAGTAAGATATATTGCATTGTTTGATGAGTCTATAACTAGTATTCCCTCATCACCCTTAATAACCATTCTCTTTCGATCAAAATTTAGTCCTTTTCCAACGATGCAAGTGCTTTCTATATTTTTAATATCGAACTTCAGAAGAGCAAAAGTCTCTTTTGGGTTATTGATATCACTTGGAATATATTTATCTTTATACCTAGCTTTCCTGATTTCCAATAAATCAAAGTTTTGGGGACCTAATACACTGTATCCTTGTTCGTAGAGTTTAAAGAGAATCGAAAAATAGTGAACAGCAAGATCTCTAATCATACCTGAATAATATAACCAAGCTCTTTCCTTCTTTATAATACCTGATTCAATCAGATAAAAATTGATTTCCCTTATGTTTCCTATCATATTAAGATACTTTTTATGATTATAAAGAAATTCCTCATAGACGTCTTTAAACAAATAATGATCTGATAATCTTACAATAGAAAATTCTGAAGGTCTATACTTTTGTTCAATCATTTCAATTTCATATAGATTGTCGACTAATGGCTTTTCAACGAAGATTTTATCACTTTTTCTCAAGAATAGGCCTATGTATTTCGCGTGTGTCTTGTTTGGAGAGGCTATATACAGTAGACTGACTCTCTTATCAGCGAAAAAGTCTTTAATATTTCCAAGGAAATCTTTCTTCGTGTAATTAAAGAAGAAAATTTCAGTATTGAGATTCTTTTCAAGAACGGATTTCCTTAATACGTCTATCTCTTTCCCTTTATTAGGATCGGTATCAATTATATATAGTTCTATTTTTTCCCCCTTTTTTATAAATCTGAAATCTTTTCTATGGGATTCATCAATTAAAGAAAGCAGTGCTGGAGTAAACTTATTCTTACCGACATCCCCGAAGCCTGTTAATACTATCCTAATAGTCATTTTAGATTCCCTCGAACTATATTTTATTAATTCTGATTTTAAATATGTTATTAAACGGCTTATCTAATATACGGTGCGAAGTAATTATACACAATAGCAATCCACAATACGATAGTAGTTAATATTATTGCTAAAGCTGTTCCTGTTAATGCCTGGCTCATAAAGCTTATTAGTGCTATAATTGCACTGAGTATTGCGAATGTATTAAGGATAATAAATAAAATATTAGAATGTAATTGATAAGCCGACTGAATGTACATATTCAACATATCGAGTCTTTCCTTCACAGCGGCATATAGCGCGGGTATTCCCAACTGTTCAGCCGCATCTTCCATAGCAATTTTCCAGATTTCGTATCTTTGTATTCTCGTATTTATATACTCCTCTAAATCTTCATAGATTGCTTGGCGTAGTTTAACCAAGCGACTTAAACTTAGTTTTTTTGGGTCTTTGATGATATCCGAGAGAGCATTATTTAATTCTTTCATAAGCTTTAATTGAAGTATAACATTAGTATATAGCACAATATTGAAGGTAATCCTCTTTTTAAAGCCATAATCCGGTTTATCAGTTCGAATTTTTATGCCTAAAAATCGATTACTAAAAAGAAAAACGGGAAAATCGTTTCTAACAGATATGTTTTTTAGCACAGAATCGATATATTGCGAAGTTCGGGATTTATGATATTCGTATGTTACTCCATAATAGCGTTCGGGTAATGTTACTATGTCGAAAATTTGCTTCTTGTATGTCTTTATAAAATCCTCAGGTAAAATCCCGCCCTTAAAAGGGAAATCTCTTATGAAAAGCATGACTAAAGAATTTTCAGTAAAATCTTTTTTAATGATATTTTTATTTTGCCCAAAAATTTTGGTAATTTCATTCTTTATAAAATCTGAGAGAATTTCAATTTTACCGTTTTTCTTTATTTTAATCTTATTTAAAAAGCAGAGATCTATAATTTCTTCTTTTCTGAGATCACTAAGACCTTGGATCCAGAAGGTATATATTGCTATACCGACATCAAAAATGGTTACATATGGTTTAATTTTTACTGTCTTAGATATATCCTTTAATAAAAATTGCAGATTAAAATCCTCAAGGTCTATTCG
>JAGGXM010000087.1 GCA_021163045.1 Thermoproteota archaeon
AGGCACTATCGCCAATATATAGAATAGAGGGGCGATAGTAGAAAAAGCCATATGTATGCGTAGTCGCTACGCGACGACTAAGAATTTATTAAATTAATCCTAACAGCATTAATTCTGAACTAAAGGTATAGATTCACTTGCAAGGTCTACAATCAGCTTTTTGAATAATTTAATATGGTATTAAAGTCTCTTTGACTTAATCTTCTCATTTCACCATTTAGATGTGCTCCCCAGTTTTCCTTGTTTACGACGATTTCTAGATCTTCTAGAATATTTCAGATATTTATTTCTCTAATATTCTTTAATTGCTGAATCTTAACTCGAAACGGATACAATTTATTGGGCCAAATCTGTCTATACTCTTCAAACATGTTTGACGTTACTATGAATAGGCCTATTAGTACCTGTCTTCCCCTTATATAGAAAAAGGCATGATCTCCAATGCTCACTTCTTTTATCATTCTTTTAGTATAATCAACGCCCCATAGTCCTAAACGTACACAAATTTCAAAATTTTCAGGTGATGTTATAAATAACCAGTATCTAGGCATGATATATCTTACCTCTATTACTCATTGACTGGGTAGATACGTACTATCAAATATAACAAAATAAACCATAGGGAAGTTTTATTTAAATATTTCATCAATTTCAGACATATCATAATATAATAAGCTGAGAATTTTCCATAATGAACTAAGTGTTCTATTAGGCTACGAAATATTAGAAATCGGCAGTAGAGAAGCGATCCTAATTTACATTATTCGCTATTTAAAAGAGATAAACAAGCCAGATCTTGTAGTAAATCTTCTCATAGAAATCGAAGTTCTCTATAGCGATAACTATCGGGCTTACTGCATACTCTTCTAATTCGTAATTAATAAACACCAACTAAATATTTGAATAGGCTCGCTTGCATGCTTTTCCGTACTTTACTTAAACTTTATTACACTCTTAACCTTGAATTGAACAAATACTTGCTTTGGTAGTAAAAAGTTCTGAGCATCGTTAAACTCTTAAAGCACCAATATGTACGTTCTTAAAATTGTAGAATCAATATCAAAAAACTTTTACTAATATCCATTTTTACGGAACTAATGTACCTACCGTTGTAGAGAACTAACAATAACAAACCTCGTGTCATTAAAGATTTCCAGAATATAATGGCTTAAATCACGAATATCATACAAAAGAGTCCTTAGATTACAATTTTTTCTTACTGATTCGATTTATTATCTTGATTTTTTATGTAGTTTTTTATCTAGACGAAAATATTCAAGAAGCTCATTGAGAGAATGCCCGCACTATTTTTATTTCAGCCGTTACTGTCCGATAAGACTTTTAGGGGGCCGGTTGTCTATTTATATCATGTACAACACAACGACAACAACCGAACCCTAATCCAATAATATGCCTTGCGCCTTTAAAAATGATACCGCTATGTCGGTCTTCCTCTTCCAGGATCTCCTGTCGGTAGAGCAAGCAGTAGCCTATGCTGATCAGTATTCAGAGCCGTACAACGTTGGTTCATATATCGTCATCGGCTTTATCTGCGAGAAGATCAATATGCAGACTGCTATCAATATGCTCATCGCTCACACCATTACGTGCATTGTAAAAGACGAATACCAGAACCAGAAGAACCTTCTACGGCCGGAGCGGAAACGTCGCTGGTCCAAGAAAACCCCTTGGAACAAAATCCAGAAACGGGTTTCTAGGCTCTTTTACAGGAATATAGGCGAGCTTGCACTCTTCAGAGAGATTCTATCATAAGTTCGAGAATTCGTTAAGATCAACGGTCCACTGTATATCCATGGCTCTAGGGGTCCGTCTTTCCGCTATGATCTCATCATTGTTGCTGCATTATTGATCTGGTGGAGTTGCCTTAATCTCGGCAACCAGCAGCTCGTACTTAAAGCAAAGGAGCTCGGTATAGATGCAAGGAGATCCAAGAAGGCATATAGTACAGTTCCGTGCGAATCGCAACTCCGAAATGTACTTAGCCGGAGGGAATTCCTGAACTGGCTAAATGACTTTATGTCATGGCAGGTATTCGAGTATGCCAAACGGTTCTTACAGCTATTCGGCGAACGAGAGTTTGTACTGGACGGAACCGATATGCAAACAAACAGACTTAAGAAGACAATTTCTGCCGGTAAGACCGATCTAGTAAAGAAAACCCTGCCGATAGGTTTCTTTACAACATAAATCTCGACATGTACGTCCATGTGAAGCAGACAACCAGCCATAACGCTAAAGAATTTATCGAGATGCTATCTCAAGACGATATCTTGCCGATGGATAGCAAGTTCTTCACGAGAGAGAATTGCGAACTAGCATTAGTAAAAGGCATTAACATTCAAGTAAAACCGACAAGAAATGAACGAAGAGGCCCGGCACTACGGCTCTGTAGAGAGCGACTCAGGAAGAGGAAATACAAGAGAAGGAAGAACGGCGAGCGTGGGGCTAAAATATACGATGAAAACGCCATGTTATACACGGATCCGGTGAGACAACGAGTTAAGATCCGATTGATGGCAGTAGGATATAACGTTAAACGGCTGATTAAGCTGTCAATAAAGTATGAATCGGTGATGAAACTAGTCATGTGGCTGACCTAACAGTCTAGTAGAAGTATAGAGGAAGGTAATCAAAAAATAGTGCGGGCATTCTCAATGAGGAAAAATTTTAAATACAGTCAACGAAATCGTCGGTCAGAAATAAGGAATCTAAAAATGATTTATCGAATTCCAGCACCTGCATTATCGCTACAATTTTCGGAAATCTCCTGCCCAAACCCTTAACCGCACAGACAGCAACCCGCCAAAGCATATCTAAACGCATAATCCGCTCCACAAATACCTCTAGTAAAAACTCAGGAAAATAATTGTCACTACACACCGCACACAACCACGAGACTATAGTGTCTATAGCTGTCAAATGTAAATCACTAAATATACGTTGAACTAATGCTTTCCTTCCTGTGAGATCAAGATTCTTTACAGTAACTGCGATATCTCTCAGTATCTCTGCTTTATTCCGATCATTAGTTATGTTTTCAGCAGATCTGATAGCAAGCTCCAGGACCTTCTTGGCACGATTTGGGTCAATAGCAACATATACAGCCGCAATATCTACTAGAGCTTCTGCTTTACCAGAATAATCAGATATGCTTCCAGCAGATCTAATAACATGCTCCAGAATTGCTCTAGCATGACCTGAATCGAGATTCCTTACGGCAACTACAACGTCTCTTAGCGCTTCCGCTCTATAGGAATCAACAGCTATGTTCTCAGCAGATTTGATAGCAAGCTCCAGGATCTCCTTGGCACGACTCGAATCGATGGCGGAGTACACGGCCGTAATATCTCCTAGGACCCTAGCTTTATTCCAATCGAAGATTATACTTTCAGTAGATTTGATGGTAAGCTCTAGAATTTCCTTGGCATGACCTGGATCAAGATTTCTCGCAGCAACTACAACGTCTCTTAGTACTTCCGCCTTATGAGAATCATCGACTATGTTCTCGGCAGATCTGATAGCAAGCTCCAGAATTTCCTTGGCACGATTTGAGTCAATAGCAGCGTACGCAACCGCAATATCTACTAGAACCCTTGCCTTATCATAATCATCGACTATGTTCTCGGCAGATTTAGTA
>JAGGXM010000096.1 GCA_021163045.1 Thermoproteota archaeon
GGCTAATAATATTGTCGATTTTCTCAAGATTTTGTGTTGTTAATTCTTCTATAGACTCAATAATATGCGAGTTAAGTTCTCTAGTCTTCTCAACAAAAGTGCTTCTAATATTCTCTATTGTATCTCTCAGATAAGATACTTTCATTTTAGAGATTTGATCCGTAGCGCTATTTATTTTGTCTAATTCCATATTGAACCAAGAAGATTCTGCTACATAGCTCTCTTTAATTTCTACTAGAGATCTATTGAATGTTGCAATCATATTTTCTATTTTTTGCTGCAGATATTTATCAAAAATTCTAGTAACTCTATCAAAAAGTCCCTTAGCTTCATCTAAATTCCGTTTGATAACAGTTTCATAGTTTCTAATGACATTTTTATGAATCAGATCTAAATTTTTAATTGAGGATTTTATAACCTCACGATAACGTTTTAGCGAATTTTTAGTTGAATTTAAGAGAGATTTTTGCAAGGATTCTAGCTTTTTACTGAGTTCTTGATCTATCGTCACGCCTTTAGATTCAAGAAGCTCATTAAAGATGCCAAAGATTTCTTTGATTTTGCTAGTATGTTTTTTCTCGTCCTCTTTGATATTTGCTAACTTAGATTTAATGCGTTCTATTTCATCTAAAAGCGTCTTTGATAACTCTGAGACTACTGCATCATTTAGAAGGCTATTTATTTCAGCCAACTTCTCTGAATACAATTCAAAGTTTGATTTCAATTCTTCATTTATTTTCTCTAGGTCCTTACCAAGACCCTCTGTGAGCTCTTTTCTTTTTTTATCAATAATTTTTTCGATGCCATCTCCAATTTTAGCGAATCGATTCATAGCTTTATTCAAATTATTCCTGATTGTTGTTATTAGTTCTAACCTGAAGTTCAAGATCTTATCATAAATTGTATCTAAATCTCTTCCAAAATTTTGATTTAGTAGACTTATGTTACCGGATATAATATTTGCAATTTCTTCATTATGTCCTATTATTGCATTTTTAATGAAATCTTTTCTGGTTTCTATCATTTTTATAGCAGAAGCAAAAAGATGAGATATATTTATTATCATTGAATCCAAAGCTTCTGGTATCGTTTTCTCTAAATTTTTAAGTGTTAAGTTGATTTTGCTAAATATATCTTCTGAGGTCATTACTATTGACTCAAGATCTCGCTTTAATACTTTTTCTGCATTTTCAACGGAGGTTATAATTGATTTTTCAAGATTATTTGATAGTGATTTCGTATTATTATGTAATTCGATTTCTAGTTCGCTTATATCACTAGATATCTGATTTTTAATCTCATTCATTATGCCTGTAATTTTCTCGTTAATTTTCTCAAATAGATTACTCAGACTTATTATATTGTTTTCAGTTCGATTTTTAAGTTCTGATACAAGTTCTTGAGCTAGTTTTTCTATTGTATCTTGGAATTCTTGCTTTAAATTTGATATCATTGGTTTCATATCGCTAGAAATACTACTAATACTATTACTTAGAACCTCTAATTCCTTGTTTATATTTGTGCTAAGCTCATCCAATTTTTTACTAGAAGATTTTTTGAGATCGTTAATAATTCCCTCTATTTTTTTCTTGTAATCGTCTATTATTTTTTCGATATTTTTAATCTCATCCGCTTCTGATTTAAGATGATCATTAATCCTTAAGATGATTCTATCCTTGAATTCGGTCGCTCTATTTAGGGTATTCTCTTCGATGGTCTCTTTATACTGATCTATTATATGAAGCACATTATTCCAAAAACTATCTAATTCCGTTAATAGAACATTTAACATTTCAATAATTTCCGATTTGAAGGAATACATTTCTTCAAATTTTGATTTGAGGCTATTTTCAAGACCTCTGATTGTTTTATTGACTGTTTTTTTAATACTATCTGGCAGTTTCAAGAGAGGAACTAAGACCTCTTCCACTTCTTTGTCAAATTCAGAAAGTTGTCTATTTATGTTTGAGACCAAGGTTGTTTGCTTATTTCTAATAGATCGATGATATTTTTCCAACATATTCGTCGAAATATATGTTGGTGGTAATGATATATACCTACCATCTTCTAACTCTGAGACTAATTTCAGTTTTATAAGCTCACTTAAAGCTGAATCAAGATCTTCCTTGTTTATTTTTAACATCTTTAATATAATTTTCTCTGTCAAAACACCATAATTTAGAAGCAAATCATATACTTTTGCAGAGACATCTTTTAGGAAATTCCCCTCTACAAGTTTTAAATAAAGGTTTGAAGACATATTTCTATCCCTCCTCTCCCTTAACTTTATCTGTAAATCTTCTTATAATTCGAAATACATTAAGAAGACGAGAAATCTTAAGCATCTCTGGATTGTTAGTTGTAGGATCTATAAGGGTAAATGTTAAATTAAGGTGATTTTTATCTTGTTTTAAGAGTAAATAGTTTGTGTGTTTTAAGAGCTCAGATCTAAGATTATCAAGTTCTTTTTTGGAAATTTTCGTATCACTATCAAACAAAATAGGTATTTTAACGTAGTATATATCTCCTATGTTAGAAAAAATTTCTATTTTTAGCCCATTCGCTCTAGATATAAGCTTGGCAAGTTTAAAGAACTTTGTATAATCTTTTATTCTTCTCTCTTTGAGGTTCACAGTGATCAATTTTTTATCATAGCTAAATTTAACAATCGATTCAGATTTATTTAAGATTAAATACAGATCTCTATCAATTTCTTCGTAATCGTATTCCTTGAAATATTTATCAAGAATTTCTCCAAGACCTGCTATAAATTCTTTGAAATTTCTATTATTAAATAGACTCATTAATTTCTCTTTTTTGTTCTTTTTGAAGAAAAGACTTAGAAAATCATCCAAGAAATACGATGCGTCTTCTAGCGGAACTATTGTATTTTTTCCTAGGAAAAATCGCTTAATCTCTTCTCCCCGTCTTTTATAGCAAAACTGAGGTAACTCTTTTTTAGGCACATCAGCTTCGATTAACATATTCAGATAAATTCTCGACGGACAGAGCGGCTCTATACTGCACCTAATTCTATCTCTTTGACACGTCTCACATAAGGAATTATGTAGCTTCACCAATGTATGAACCATATACTTCGAGTGCGGATCTTTTCGGTGAAGCCATTCTAGTAGTTTCTGCTCTTTAATTGACATCACCATTTCCCCCGTTCCTCCTAAAAATTTTCAATATTGAGTAAATCTTAAAACTTTTTAATCAAAAGTTTTGAGAAAATATACCTTTCACGGAGTGTTTATAAATGGTAGATTGGATAATTGAGGGAAAACTCGCAGGATCAAGCAGGCCGGACTCAATTCAAGTAATTAGAAATTGGAAAAAAGAGGGTATCAAATCTATTGTTAACTTACTAGAACCTTATGAAATAAGAGTTCCATTAGAAAAGATTAAGAATTTAGGCCTTAACGTTCTTTGGGTTCCGATTCCAGACATGACTGCGCCCACGATCAGACAATTAAGAACCATTGTAGCTTGGATCAATAAGGAAATAAACAATAATAATCCTGTTGTTGTTCATTGTCTGGCCGGATTAGGGAGAACAGGAACGATACTAGCAGCATATCTTACATTTAAAGATATGTTACCGAAAGATGCAATATCTTATGTGCGGAAGAAAATCCCCGGAGCGATTATGACCCAAGAGCAGTATAATATAATTTTCCATTTCTATAATGCGATAAAAGTAAAGGAAAAATAATAAATCCTATAAGAAATCCTCTGAAAAAATATACCATGCCAAAAAAAGTAAAAATACTCCTATATTAAACCAAATCATCTCAAAAAGATTAAGACCCAAAAGAATAATCGTATTAACTGTAAATATTCCTAATATGAATAAGATCCCGACAATATAGAATCTATAGAAGCCTTTCAGCCTCCAAAAAAGGAGTACTTTATTATGATTCTCCGTCAAAAGAAATTTCATAATATTGTTAGTATCTTCTGTTGGTCTTTTAAGGACAATAACAGAGCATCTTTCTTCGTTTTCTTCAGGATTCAATAAAGACGCTTGCTGATGTATCCTATATTGTAGATATATGATAGATATGTAAACAGCTACGCCAGCGTAGATGAGTAGTAGATAAACCATTAGTTTTCCGCCAGAGATATTTAGTCCCAAATAAATAAAAATTCCAAGAGAGAATATGCTAATGATAAATAATATAAGGTATTCATACGCCTTTCTCTTAGAATATTCCTTTAAGCTTGTGTTTTTAGGAAGATAAATAATGTAGTAGGGAACAGGAAATTTTTCAATTTCATATTCCCTTATTTCAAGATTGTAATCAGTTGTTGTAGTCTCGCCCATTGCACTCAACCATCTAGGAATATATCAGTGGACTTTTTGTCTCTTCAAGTAGTAATCGTATCCGCTTTGGAGTTAACGGATGACTCGAGAAAATCTCTTTCAGTTTTTCTCTACCAGTAATTTTCTTTTTGGCAAAGGAAATTACAAGTTCATCGATATTTCGAGCGGGAAGTTCAATGGGCGCTTTCTCCTCGGGGTCTGATATAAACAAGGCTTTGAAAGCCAATTGAGATGGTACGACCTCTCCTCTAGAAACCATTTTTCGATTCACATAATGTAGTTTTACTAATGCACGAGATAGTTTGATTGCCCCCTCATCCACTGTTTCTGCTGCATGTAGATCCGCATAGTGTTCTCGAACACGGCTTAGCCATAGCATAAAGAGCGATAGTATAAAATAGATAAATAATGACGCTAAGGCAATTATTAACATTATAGCTCCTGGATTGTCCTCATCTCTGCTACTTGTTCTGAACCAACTAGCATAGTAGAACCATCGTCCTATATAATAGAAGATCGCAGGTAGAAGGGAAACAATCATCATAATCTCAACATCTTTGTGTCTAATATGCCCTAATTCGTGACCTAATACAGCTTCAATCTCATCGTCGTTTAAAGTTTGTAGAAGCCCCTCTGTTATTGCAACTTTTTTTCCTGTAAGTATATTCCCAAATGCAAAAGCATTTGGTAGTGCAATCCGTGCTATATATACCTTTGGCGGTTTTCGCATTTTTGCTCTTCTAGCAATCCTATTAACCATTTCAACCAAAGAAGCATATCCCATTTTCTCTGCAGGTACTAATCTATATATTCTAGAAATAATTGAAGGGGCGATTGCCCATTGGAATAATGTAAAAATCACTGCAATTGTAAATGCCCAGATCAATGAGCCTTGCCCTAAATATAATGAAATAAGGAATATCCCCATAGTCGTAATTCCGATGATCATCGTTAGCGAGAAAATCATCGAACCAACCAATTTAAGCCTCATAAGGTTTCACCCGAATACTTTATAAGCAACTTTACCATTTATAAATGTCCTATTAAATATGCTATTAAATGTATAGGCTAGCTTGCTGGGATATAATTGCGTGCGGAAATAATACCCATCGGTGATGAACTCTTACTAGGTATTGTGAAAGAGGAAACATCATATCATATAATAAAATTCCTTACTGAAAACGGTGTTCGAGTCGAAAGGGTAACTATAATACCAGACAATAAAAAGGAGATAGTTGATGCTATTAGAAGAGCTCTTGAAAAGGGTGTAGAAATTATTGTTACATCAGGAGGTCTAGGACCTACTGAAGACGACATGACCGTAGATGCTGTTGCTGAAGCGCTAAATAGAAATGTTGTTATGAACTCTACTCTAGTTAAGAAAATTAATACTGAATGTAAAGCTTTTAAAGAAAGGGCTCTACGAATGGCAAGAGTTATCGAAAATTCTAAAATGTTTCTTAGTCCATTCGGGTTTGCGCCAGCTCAATTAATCAAGGAAAGTAATTCTTATATAATCCTTCTACCTGGACCACCAAAAGAAGCGATAGCTCTATTCAAACAGATTTTTAAAGAAATAAAAAATCCGAATAAATGCCTTAAAGCTTTTAGAAAGCGAATATATCTTAGGAA
>JAGGXM010000126.1 GCA_021163045.1 Thermoproteota archaeon
ACAGCACCTAATACGCCAGGTTCCCTGTGATGAAAATTTCGCATTCCATTATATGTATGATTCCCGATCGTAGCTCCAAGATTTATGCCCTCCATTGCAATATCAAATGTTGCATTTGTGTGACCCAAGGCTATAACCACATTATTTTCTCTCAGGAATTTAATAGCTTCTAATCCGCCAGGGATTTCTGGAGCTATAGACACTCTCTTAATAATACCTTCCCCGAAATCTAGTAGATCCCTTAATTCGTCTATCTTTGGTATACGAAGATAGTCTACTTCCTGCGCACCAGCTTTTTCTTTACTGAAATAGGGTCCTTCTAAATGAATTCCTAGGATTCTAGCACCGTGTACTTTCCCATCTACAGCTTTTTTTATAGTATCTATAGCCTTGTATATATCCTCCAGTGGTGCGGTCATTGTGGTGGGGTAAAAACCAGTAACTCCCTTTGTAGCGATGAAGGTGGAGATAGTATCTAGAGATTTCAGATTTGCATCCATAGTATCTGCTTTATTTGCTCCATGGATATGTATATCTATGTAACCTGGCGCTGCAATCTTATCCGAAAAATCTACTGTTTCACCATGATATTCCCCTAGCTTTTCTTCTTTTCCAATAAAAGAGATTTTCCCTTCATGTATTCCAATAACACCGTTTGGAATAGTACTAAACGGTGTTATTATAGTCTTAAATTTCAGAATTTTTTCGATATTATTCATAGGCATTCCTTCTCAGGACAGTTTGTTTTCTTACGACTATTAACATGTTATAAGAATCTTAAATTTTGAGATAATGCATTACCTAAAAGAAAGGATTTAATTTGAGGATTTGGAATTCTTTAAACACTATTGGGAAAGTAATTAGATTATTAATTGAGTTGGTTGCTGTTTATTTACTCTAATTCCATCTTTTGAGAAAAATATTCCAAAGCTTTTCTTATAAATTCTTCATTGATTTTTCCTTTCGCTGCCGGAACTTCAAAAATTCTCCGTGGAATATGTAATTTAGAAATCCTGAACCCCTCTCTTTCGGCCAATAGATATTTCTCATAGTGAATTTTTTCACCAAGTTTTTTGAGATCATCAGGCGAAAAATTAAAACCTAGTACTTCTAAAGCGCTGGAAATTAGCGTAGGTGTGTATATTTCCCTAGCAAAGTAGCAGGTTACGAGACTAGAAAGAATTTGACTCCATTGCTCTTCCTCTACTAGACGATCTACTGTTTTTTCTGGGCTTAATTCAAGAGATTCTAAATCTAATTCATATCCAAATGAATCCGAATGATTATGTCTAGCACTTATTAGAAAGCTAATATATCCTGCAGGCCCGGTGTGATATCCAGGTATTTCATTTCTTCCAAAGGCAAGAGCGAACTCCATTCCACCATATTTCGATGCTGCGAACTCTACGCCCTCACCAAGTACTTTGTAAAACTCATTTGGTTGATCTACAAGGAACGTAACTCCTTTAATGTATGCATTAAGATCGCCCCAAGAAAAGTCAACAAGAGTTTGTTCTTTGGAGATAATTTTCTTTTCTAAAGCTTCAGTAGCCCACGCAAGCACAACACCAGTGCTAATGGCATCTAAGCCATAAATATCGACTAAATTTATCATCTTTAATATATCCAAAGGATTATTTAAACCGAGCATAGGCCCTATTGAAGCTATTGGTCCATAATCATATGCCACAAAAGTTGTTTTATAAAAATAAGGTTCATCAACATAAGGCTCCCTTAATGCCCCGATATGTATGCATGCAACTGGGCAATGTGCACAAGAAGCTCTTCGTGCAAGTACGCTTCTCGCGAAGGATTCACCACTTATTTGTCCAGCATACTCAAATTTGCAAGCTTTTAGATTTCTTGTTGGAAGTCCACTAATATTATTCAATGGGATAACATTCATAGCCGTACCTAGATCCCGATATTTCTTCATAAGCGGAGATTTTACAGCCTTATAAAAAATTTCATCATAAATTTCTCTATATCTTCTTTTATCGGTAACTGGTAATTCCTGTCGCCCATAAATTACAATAGCCTCAAGATTTTTCGAGCCAAATACCGCACCGAGTCCCAATCTACCAAAGTGTCTATAGGTATCGACAATTACATTAGCATATTTTATTAGTTTTCTTCCAGCTTTTCCTATCCTCATAATTGTTCGCAATCCGGATCCAGATTCAAGTTCTCGAAGAACACGACCTGCAGTACGACTAGATGTTAGTCCCCATAGTCCAGAAGCATCTTTGAAGAAGACCTTTCCGTCATGGATAGATAAATAGACTGGGCGCTCACTTTTGCCCTTAATTACTATAGCTCCAAACCCAGCCATTCTTATGGCGATAGCGCTTCTTCCTCCAGCATGACTTTCGCCCCAGTTATTAGTTAAAGGGCTTTTGAATACAGCAACGGTCTTTGATGCTAAAGGAAAATTCCCAGTTAATGGACCAACAGCAAAGACTATAACATTTCCGGGATCAAGGGGATCAACACCCTTCGTTAGCTCTTCCCTAAGTATTTGAGTTGCGACACCCACACCACCTATCCATTTTTCAAATAAATCGAGTCTATCTTCGATCCAAAATCTTTTCTTAGTGAGATCTATATAGAGAACATTTCTAAGGGGGTCATTCCCTAGCATAGGCTATTTCCTCCAGCTCTAAAATATTATATGGACAGTAATCCACGCAATATCCGCAATAGACGCAAATGATTGGTTTCTCTATAGAATGATCCCAGAAAATAGCTCCGAAAGGACAAGCACTTACGCATGCTCTACAACCATTACATTTACTAGCATTAAGTAAAACGCCACCGCCATCCCTACGAATCAGAGCATCTTCGGGACATGCTCTTGCACAGGGGGGATCCTGACAAGCACGACAAACTATAACAGTAAATCCCCGTTCAGCGCCACCAATACTTCTAACATGTATTGCTGATTTTAGTAGCCCACCAGAGCCATATCTCCTTGAACATGCAAACATACATAACTGGCATCCAACACATCTGTCGTAGTCTCTAATAACGAGTCTTTTCGGCATTTTCCAATACGCCCATTAAATAATTGGGAATTTGTAAGTATCTTTCTATTAGCTATTAAAATATTTAAACATCCATGTTTACAAATTATGTTCGATCTAAAGCCTCCATTGTATATATGTAGTATTTTGATTCTCAGGATTTACGTCAATATAGATAAAGTTGGTAGCTAGAAGGGTATTTTTAAAATCGTATGCTGTATATATTTCTAATATGTTAAATAAAAATTAACCGTATTAAATAAGAGAATATGCGGATTTAGAGTACTTAGGTTAGATTAATAAAGATAAAATCTCAAAGAATTAGAATTAAAGTAGGAGCATTTCAAAAAAGAGCAAATTCCTTGGATATATATGCTATTGAATGCCCATTTTTCCTTACTCAGAAAATTTAAGAAAATTTAATAGTACAATATTTGCCAAATATATGATGATAATTACGAAAAATATAAGATATAATTTTGGTGAAAAAAATGCCCGTAAAAGTGGCTATAAATGGATTTGGAAGAATTGGGCGACTAGTTTTTAGGGCTGCATTGGAGCACAATGTAGATGTAAACTTTGTAGTTGTAAATGATCTTACAAAGCCTGAAACCTTAGCACACTTATTGCAATACGATACAAACTATGGTAAACTGCCATTTGACGTAAAAGTAGAAGATAACTATATCCTCGTAAAAGGCAGGAAAATAGAGGTTCTAGCTCAACCGGACCCGGAGAAGTTGCCATGGAAAGACTATGATATTTTCCTCGTGATTGAATCAACCGGCAGATTCAGAAAGAGACCAGATGCTGAAAAACATCTAAAAGCAGGAGCGAGAAAAGTATTAGTCTCCGCGCCAATGAAGCCAGCAGATAGTGCGGACATAACTGTCGTTCCTGGGGTCAATGATCATTTATATGATCCTAAGAAGCATAAGGTACTCTCATTAGCATCTTGTACAACAAATTGTATTGCCCCCGTAGCAAAGGTTTTAGATGAATATTTTGGAATCAAAGCGGGTTTGATGACAACAGTGCACTCGGTAACTAATGACCAAAGACTTCTCGATATGCAACATAGAGATCTAAGACGCGCAAGAGCCGCTACTTGGAACATTATTCCAACAACAACAGGTGCTGCTGATGCTGTTGCACTTACATATCCTAAAGTGAAAGGAAAAATGACTGGATTGGCTTTGAGAGTTCCAACACCAACAGTTTCAATCGTTGACTTTACTGCTGTGCTAGAAAAGGAAGTAACTGTTGAGGATGTTAATAATGCATTTAAAGATGCATCACGAAAGCCGCCGTTAAAGGGAATACTTGGATATACAGAGGAACCATTAGTATCTTCAGATTTTAAGAAATCGCCATATTCCTCAGTAGTAGATGGCTTATCTACAAGAGTGATAGGAAATCTCGTGAAAGTTTTAGCATGGTACGATAACGAATGGGGTTATAGCCTAAGGCTTGCAGAATTTACCAAGAAAGTCTGCGAACTTGGAGAATAAATAAGCAAACGTGAAACTAAGGGATCTCTATGACAAAATTTCTAACATTAGATGATTTTGATTTCAAGGGAAAAAGAGTTATCGTTCGACCGGATTTCAATGTTCCTCTTGACCCAGAAACGAAGGAAATCCTGGACGATTCCAGAATAAGAGCGCATGCAGAAACAATAAATGAACTCTCTGAAAAAGGTGCCAAAGTAGTTGTAATTGCTCATCAAGGAAGGCCAAAGCAACCAGATTATACGGAATCTATGGAGAAACATGCAAAAAAATTGGAAGAAATCATTGGAAAACCTGTTAAATATGTCCATGATTTATATGGAGATATCGCTAAAAAAGCAATAAAGGAGCTAAAACAGGGCGAAATTTTAGTTCTTAAAAATGTAAGATCTTTTCCAGAGGAAAGAAAGAAGAAGAGCCCAGAGGAGCATGCTAAGTCAGAGTTAGTAAAAGAATTAGCACCATTAGCTGATATATTTGTCTTAGATGGATTCTCTGTAGCACATAGATCACATGCGTCAGTAGTTGGATTCGCAGTTGTACTTCCATCGTGTGCTGGTAGAGTCATGGAACGGGAATTGAATGCATTAAATAAAGCTCTTCAAAACCCAGAAAAACCATATATTGCTATACTCGGTGGAGCCAAGGCGGAGAAATGTATAGACATAATTGGATACCTATTAGAAAATAATATCGCAGATAATGTATTAACAGGTGGACTTATAGGACAGATCTTCCTACTCGCGAAGGGTGTTAACATCGGAGAACCTAATGTAGAAGTTCTAAAGAAGAAGGGATTATATGAGCTGGTTCCTAAGATGCAAGAATTACTCAAAAAATTTGGTGAGAAGATAAAGATACCTAGTGATGTGGCGATCGAAGTCGATGGAAAGCGAGAGGAAATCGATGTTTCTGAGCTACCAACAAAAGAACCTATTTATGATATTGGAAGAAAAACAGTGGAACAATACAGCAAATTCATAGAAAAAGCAAAGACTATTCTGTTAAGCGGACCTCTTGGGGTATATGAGAAAAATCAATTCATTGCAGGAACAAAAGAAATTTGTGAGGCTATTGTGCGAAGTAAAGCCTTTACCTTAGCTGGTGGAGGAGATACTTTAGCAGCGCTTAAAAAACTTGGAGTTTATGAAAAGTTTTCATATGTTAGCTTGGCTGGTGGGGCATTCATAGAATACTTGACAGGTGCTAAATTACCTGGAGTTGAAGTTTTAGAAAAAGCAGCTCTTAGAAAATAATTTTTTACTTTTCTTTTTTACTTCCTTATGAATATTCTCTAAAATCTATTTTCTGTGAGATCTATATAAGGAATCTCTTTATGTAGAAAATTAGTAAATTTTTACATTCATTAATATTTTTCCATGAGTAAAATTTTTATAAGTATGTATAATCAATATTTATGATGTAATTTTTTTCTTACAGCTTAAAGGGTGAAAAAAAATGCAGAAAATAGTAATATCCATTTTAGTGATCGGACTACTGCTCTTCTCTGGTAGTGCTGTCGCTTCGACGCAATTTAGCATTCAAGAGACGCACATTGGTGTTAACCACTTATCAGAGTATCTCAATATTTATATAGGCAAAGGCGGAACCATGGTTATAACACTATCATATGTCGGAGGAAATATAACAACTGAGTTAGATCCTACTGCATCTTACTTTCAAGATCTCTATATGATGAAACTTGGAGTAGGAACAGGATATCGATGGTGGTTATACTATCATAAGGCAATATGGCCAGATATCCCGCCCGGATTATCTTTAATCCTAGTCTACAACGCGTCTTCTAGTATAGCAATCCCCCGAGCAAAGAGCTTGGCTGCAGAGATAAACGACATCTATAGTATAAACCTTCAACCAATACACTATGAAGTACGTGGCACATATACCATCGTTGGATTCTTCCAAGCTGTTGATACAGCAACAGCTAAAAGTTTTGCAAAGAATAATATCTTAAGCCTATTTCCCAATGAAGGATTCGGTGCCATCACACAATCTGAAGCTATCGATGCTGCTATGGATGCTGATCGTTACTTCCGAGGCACACTTGCACTAATTAAGGATGAACACGACATAGACTTGGATAACGATTTTGATGAATATATTCCAGTAATTGGAACGGCCTTTGTTGTACCTAATGCAGTTCATCTAACGGATGATGAGTGGTTTAATTTCTCACTTGAAAGTGCATTAAATCTTAACGAGACGTTTGAATTTACACACAATCCTAACTGTAACATATCCATAGCAAAGGTGCATTTCCCATTGCCAGTAGAAATCGATGAAACCAGAAGCACGCTTCCTGATAATCCGATGTACGAATTCACAGGGCTTCTATTATACGCCCTTAAGGTAGGTAACTATACTAGAGAACCAGAAGAAGATCTCCTATTAACATTTAAACCCTTTAATCCAGAGGAAGAAATACGAAATAGTCCAAAGATCGCTGCTGTCTTCCTAGTAGTTAATGCTACGAGTAGCATGGAGGTCATAAATGGTACAAATGTATATCATACAGAGCTAGAATTTGCACTTATACTCAGGAATTATGGGGGTAATGTGGCACAAAATCTGACGATAGTTCTTCCACTTCCCGATAGATTCTTAGAATACTTACGATTTGTTGCATCATGGTTAAATGTAAGTGTAGATAGCTTCTTTGAGGGTGACTGGAACTTTACTTATGTACATCTGTATGACATTAATAGACCAGCATTAATAACGACATATCCCTCGCTTGATGTTAATGACACAGTTACGC
>JAGGXM010000152.1 GCA_021163045.1 Thermoproteota archaeon
AATGCATTATAATTTTATTTTCTTTAAAAATCGTTTATAGGATGAATTTTGGTAGATTAATATGGCTGAAGAAGTCGTAGTTAAAGGTTGGGTCTATAAAAGAAGGAAAATGGGAGCTAAAATTTTCATCGATTTAAGGACAGTTTTTCCTCAAGAATTTACGGGTCAGGTTCTTCAAGTAGTTGTCTCAAAAGAATCCTTGAGTGATGATGAATTCAATAGACTTAAGAAAATAACCCAAGAATCAGCTCTCGAAATAAAAGGGATCTTAAAAGAGGAACCCAGAGCTCCTGGTGGTGTGGAACTTCATGTCAATAAAGTTTTGTGGGTTAATGAGGCTGAATCTCCGTATCCTCTTGGAAAGAAGGCACATTCCCCGGATGTTCTACTTCGAAATCGTCATTTAACTATAAGATCGCCAAGATATCAAAAAATATTAATTATCAGAGAAAAAGTTACTGATTTCCTAAGAGAATGGTTCAAACAAGACGGCTGGTACGAAGTTTTTCCGCCTATACTTGTCTTCACCGCTGCGGAAGGTGGTGCTACACTGTTTAAAGTAGATTACTTCGAGGAAATAGGCTTCCTCTCTCAATCTGCCCAGCTGTATCTTGAGGCATTAATATTCTCGTTAGGAAAAGTTTTCAGTTTAACGCCGAGCTTCAGGGCTGAGAAATCAAGAACGCCAAGACATCTAACAGAGTTTTGGCATTTCGAGGCGGAAGGGGCTTGGTATCGCTATGATGATATAATGAGAGCTCAGGAAAGTGCTGTTGCTTACACCATAAAGAAATTACTTGAAGATGAAAAGATGAGAAATTGGATAAAAGAGTTTAGAGGCGATATCTCTATATTAGAGAATATAAAGTTACCATTCCCTAGGATAAAGTATAGTGAAACAATAGATATCCTTCAATCAAAGGGATTTAACATATCTTGGGGCGATGATTTAGGAGCTGATGAAGAAAAAGCGCTTAGTGAAGAGTTCGAGCAACCATTCTTTGTGACTCATTACCCTACTGCTATAAAGGCATTTTATGTAAAAGAGACCCCAGAGGATCCTAAAATCTGCTATTCAGCAGATCTTATGGCGCCAGAAGGATATGGTGAAATTACGACGGGCGGTGAAAGAGAGGAAAATATAGACAGACTTATAGAAAGAATTAAAAGAGAGGGGTTTGATCCAGAGCTATACTATTGGTATTTGGATTTAAGAAGATATGGGAGCGTACCACATAGTGGATTTGGACTTGGTATTGAAAGATTCATGAGATGGCTTCTAAAGTTATACCATATTAGAGATACGGTCCCGTTTCCACGACTTGCTCGCAGGAAAGAGCTTGTATAATTTCCTATTTTTTGGCGAAAATTGTAGATATACTCTATCTCATAAATTAGAAATAATAAAAGCAGAAACAATAACTGTAGTGAAAAAAAATTTAAGCCTGAGCTTCTTTTATAATGGGTCTGACCTCTTCTTCAAAAACTTCTACAGCGACGGGAAGTGCATTATATTCCTCTAAGAAAACATCCAATGTTAATGCATCCGATAAAATTTCCTCGGTAGCTAATACATTTCCCTCTTTATCGATTCCAAAGGATACCTCAGCATAGTTTATGTTTATTTGCAAAAGTTTTTCGTGTACTTTACATAAGATATTATCAGGAATTTCCGCTCTCGATATAATTGGTACAACTAGTCCGATCCATGGTTCTCCGGCACGTATTTGAATTATAACTTCTTTGCCCTTGACCTTTTCAGAAACAAGAAATAGAGATTTCTCTTCAATAGCTTTAAAATTTTTCTTTAAAAGTGTCAAATACCTTTTAACTCTCTCATAGATTTCTGTGGCCATAAAATTCACCTTATACAATTTCAAAATCTGTTGCGATTAAATGTTCAATTTCTGGTTTTATTCTCTCTTTAAATTCTTTAATTGCTGCAGGAATAGCATGATACTCCTCATCAAATGCATCGAAAGTTAGAGCAGAAATGTGAATATCCTCTGTAATGTAAATGTTACCCATTTCGTCCATGGCAAATTTAAACTCCGCGGCTCTATAACTCGTTTGTAATAGGTATCTTAAAACAAGGCACGAGTTTCCTCCTAATCGATTTAATGTTTCATTTCGAACCAGAAGCGCTCTTGTAGAGATCCAACCAGAAGTGTATAATTGAACAAGGATTCTGTGTGTACCTCCGTCTATTTTTTCTTTAACAAGTATTGCAAACTTGTCTTCATCGATAGATTCAATCTCTTTCCCAAGAATCTTTAAGTAACTTAAAATCCTGCTAAAAACCTTTTTTGGATTAAATGACATCATTTTTCACCATTTGATTTTCGGAAAACAATAATTTTTTTCTATTAGTGAAATAAAATATTATCGTATTTTATTCATAAATATAATGTAATTTGAGGTTGCTTTATGTTTATTATATTCAAAATTATTGGAAGCGTAATTCTTTTTATGGTTTTATTTCTCATAATATTTAC
>JAGGXM010000059.1 GCA_021163045.1 Thermoproteota archaeon
CTTTAGAATTATGTATTATATCCATTTAGGGAATGGCCTAAAAAGATGTTTTAAAGGATTCATCCATCTTTAACTAATAAAAATGTATTTACCCAAAAAATATTATTCATAAAAGTTTTGATTCTACACAACAATTCACTAATACGAGGGCTACAAAATGAACATGGATATCAACATTTTGGCCGAGACAGCAAGGAGATCCCTTGATCCATTTTTCAATCCAAAAAATATAGCAGTAATTGGAGCTTCTAGGGATCCTTATTCACCTGGTTGGGTTATATTTAAACTTTTAACAGAAGCTCACAAAGCTGGAAAATTAAAAGCAAAAGTCTTCGGAGTAAATCCGAAAGGTGGTTCTCTGTTTGGCAATACACTATACAAGAATATTAATGAGATCCCCTGCGATGTTGATCATATCGTTGTAGTAGTTCCTGCTAGATATGTTCCTAAGGTATTAGAAGATGCTGGTAAAAAAGGCACCAAAGTCGCTACAATAATAAGCGCTGGCTTTTCGGAAATCGGTAATGTGGAGCTTGAAGAACAAGTTATTAAGCTGGCCCGAACGTATGGCATCAGAATAATTGGCCCTAATGGTTTGGGTGTTTTTGATGCCTATTCTGGTATCGATACAATGTTCTTACCGTATAATAAAGCTGCAGGAGACAGAGAACTTCTGGCTGCACCAAGGCCAAAACCAGGATTTGTTATGTTTATATCACAAAGTGGTGCTTTAGGGGTCTCCGTTTTAGATTATATGTATGGTGAAGGCTTAGGTATCAGCAAATTTATCAGCTATGGGAATAAAGCAGATGTGGATGAAACTGATGCTCTGTTATATGCCCTTGAAGATGAAAAGACTAGAGTAGTGATGATCTACGTAGAAGGTATCAAAAAACAAGGAAAGAAATTTGTTGAAATTGGAAAAGAGTTTTCAAAGAGAAAACCAATAGTAATTCTTAAAGGTGGTAGAACTTCTGCCGGTGCTAGAGCTGCAGCAAGCCATACTGCATCCCTCGCAGGAAATATAAAGATCTACGATGCTGTATTTAATGAAATTGGAGCTATTGTTTGTAATGATTTAACAGAATTCCTTGACACAACAAAAGCTTTGGCGTTCCAGCCACCAGCTGCTGGTAGAAATGTTGCTATAATCACAAATGGCGGTGGTGCAGGAATTTTAGCATCAGATAAAGCAGAAATGTTAGGTTTAAACATTCCGCCACCACAAGATGATTTGTTAAAGAAATTAAAAACAGCCCAGAAAGAAGGTTTAATTCCACCCGTAGCAACTTTCGCTAATCCATTTGATCTCAGCGGCAGTGCAACTAACGAATCGTATAAGGTTGCTTTAGAATATGTACTCAGTGATAATTCTTACGATGCAATTCTCTTGATTGCATTGCATCATGTTCCACTACTAACCTCGGAATTTATAGATGAAATTGCAAATATTACCTTTAAGTACAAGAAACCAATAGTTGCTGTTGATGTCGGTGGTGCGGAGATGGCCATTTGGGTTAGAGAGAAATTCGATAGATTAGGCATTCCAGCATATCCAACACCAGAAAGAGGAATTTCTGCGTTAAACGCACTAGTAAAATATGGAACGTTTCTTAAGAAACATAACTTATTAAATGAATATCTAAATAAATGGACGAAACCAACTAGATAGTTTATAGATAATAGAAATTTTCAAAAATAATTTATATAATTTCTATTCGGTTTAAGTTAGTATAGTGTGAAAATATTCTAAAAATTAGCTCAAAAGCTAAAATTAAATGGTGCTGAGCTTGAGTATAACTGAAATAGATGAAAGCTTATCCGATGAGAACCTGTTAAGAATCTATGAGACATCGAGATGGATTTCCCCTGAGGAAATCTCTAAAAAATTTATTAAACCTGTATCGAAGAAAGTTAAATTAAAGAAGGATATATTGGAGGCTCTACTAGGAACTTTAGATGGTAAAAAATCGGTTTGGGAAATTTCTGTTGCGCTCAGAGATAAGCAATTTAATGTTTCACCTTTAGATGTCTATAATGCTTTAGAAGCTTTCAGATCCGTAGGTGTAGTACGTGTTATTGGTCTGAGGCCTCTAGAGGTCATCCCTCATGCTGAGATTTATCGTAAGGTTCCCATCGCTGAAACGATACATGTACCTGAAGCCTATGAAATGGAGGCTATTATTTCCAAAGAGGAGAAAATAAAGGGGCTTCCAGAGGCCCCACCAACAATCGAAATTCAAGAAACCCCTCCCAAAGTTGTTGCACCGCCAATTCCTGAAATGAAAATTCCCGTAGAGAAATTAACTCAGAGCGTTGAGAAAATATTCAAACGTTTTTTTGCAATAAATGATTCTGCTGAGACAGCACTCATTGCCACCCATGAGGGCATTGCTGTAGCATTTTTCTCAAGAGAGGCTTCGGAGATTAAAGAGGGGAGCTTAGCTGCAGCATCAGCCGTTATTCTCAATGTGGCTAAAAGAAGTGGACAATTTTTCGAAAGAGGAACGATCGATGAAATTATCATTAAGGCAAAGTCTGGATATATAATCATAGTCCCAGTAACCCCAGAATTTGTTCTAAGTGTTTCCACTACAGAAGGCGCAAGATTAGGTATGGTGGTACGGGACGTTAAATGGGTCTCCTCGCAGATTAGAAACATAGTTAAATCACTAATTAAAAACGTGCCTATGACTTAGGTTTTGGTAAATTTACTCGAATATTTTTATTAATGTATCTTTATCCTAATTATAATGCACCATAAATTTCTTCTCTGGCTTAAGA
>JAGGXM010000143.1 GCA_021163045.1 Thermoproteota archaeon
GCTACTGGCTTTTCTCTAGCAAGTATATTATCTCTTTCATAAATAATAGGGTATATGATATTGTGGTAAATAATAATACAATACCTACCGAAATTGAGACAAATATAAAGCGAGCCAAATTCGAGGAAAAGTTAAGCTTATTAATTTCATGTGAAAGCATCGATTTAACCTTCACTTTACTAAAGAATAATAGAGAAAATCTGTGGACTATCATAGTAAAATCAGATTCTAACCCAAAAGGCTTTTCATTACACTTTAAATGCTTTCTGCCTATTATGAGTAAAGTCATTACGCTGGTAGAGAAGAGATTTAAATTTCATAAAGAAAGTGAGAGAGATAAGTTAAAGGACTTTATTAGCGCTAGAGAAATTCTTCCTTATGGCTTATTAGACGTTATAGCAGTCAATGTTCCCCAAAACCATCCTATTTTTTCATGTATAAAGCCGTATAATAGACTTTCATTTTTGTTTTACGATCTTGTATATATCATATATTCTGCTACTGGCTTTTCTCTAGCGAGCATATTATCTTATTTCATTAACAGCCGTTTGTCTATACAAAAAGGGCATAAAATTGAAAGAACCTCAGTCCAGTTAGATCTTTTCCTGTATAAGCTCGGCCAAGAATTATTGCCGAGTTTGTTGTTGAATACACCTTATTTTAAGAGAATTCAGGATAAATATGAGATCTTAAATATAAGAAATACCCCTAATTTATCCGATGTAGAAGCTAATTTTAATATCAGTAAAGTATATTTAGGTGATTTACGAAGAATTACTAATAATAAAACTCTGGCAGATTTTATTCTCAAAAAATTAACTTCAAATATTATGCCTCAAGGAATTCACTACCAAGGCCTTTAATAATATACGTTATCGCACGATTTAATGGTGCATTAAGCCCTTTTCGCCTAGCCAGCGTAACCAAAGCCCCATTTAAGTAATCTATTTCAGTAGAATTACCTAGCGTTAAATCTTTAACTAACTGTGGAAGTTCCTTTGGATATCTATTCAGTTGCCGATAAATATCTGCTTCTAGTCCGCGTAGGGAAATACCATACTTTATTGCTATTCTTCTATCCTCCTCGATAAGCATATCTATAAGATTCCGTATATTTCTATTCTTACCAAGTTTACTTTTATCGATTCTAAATATTGCCATAAGGGGCTCTATAATTGATCGTTTAGTTGCGATCTTCCAAACAATTGGAGTTAAATCTTCTATGATTTGAACCGAAATACTTTCTGTTTCTAGATATTTAATTACCTCTTTAAGAATCCCACGTGCACGTCCTTCTATCAGGATTTTTCCTTCAGAAATCATTTTTAATCTATTTGTATTCTTTTGTTGTAGCATTATTTCTGATGTTATGCGTTTAGCCATCATTCTTCCATGAAAAATTCTTATAACTTCCTCTTCTACTAGAAAAGCATTCTGAAAAAAGAGATAATTATCACTCGTTATATCATTGTCAATAATGTCCTGAAATATTTTTGGGGTATCTGTTGATTTTTTATCCACCAAAATAAGATCCACATGCTCCCCAGATAAATCTAGTAAATTTGTAGTAGTACCATCTATTTCTTTTTCAACTACATGATCATCGTATTCGATGAATATTTTTAGCTCTCTTTCTAGAGCCCCTAAACTTCCTTTATTGTCATATACTATGATTTCATCAAAGAGATCTGATATCTGTGCTCCAATAAATAGTCCTACTACACCAGTACCTAAAATTAATGCACGCATACAGTTCTCCCAGTTTATAAGTAACTTATTAGGTTGATCTTGATTCTATTCTCTTAATCACCATTGATGCTCTTTTTCCAATATCAGATACCGGTTCCCAAGCTCCGCCAGCTATTTTAAGTCCGCACGATGTACACTCCCAGATTCCTATCGCACGCCATCTAAGTTTTTTCTTCCTACACTGAGGACATAAGTATTTTTTCTTCTTACGAAGCTCTACTTTGAGCACTTTCTTTCTTACATTTGCACCATAACGTGGGCCAAACCGGCCCGTTGATAATACTTTTTTCGTTTTACCCATATTCGTCACCTATATATATTCCCATGCATTAGGACCCCTCGGATTTTTGGCTAGCTGGTTCACCACCAGCTTTCTTACTTCATTCACTTTCTCAATAGCAATATTTTTCGCAATAATTACTTCATTAAATTTAAATCCTCCGCCCTCACCTTTCTGAATCGAACAGATCTCTCCTTTATTATTAATCGCTATGGTTAACCTATTTTGCATTATATTCTCTTCTGTGCTAGATGGATCTAATAGTATGTAATCACCAATTTTAGCAAATGTAAAAGATATCGGTAGATCAACAAGCGGTAAGGGTCTCTTTTCATCCTTAATAACATTTACCTTTCCTTTCTCTAGATCGGTTATCTCGGCTTTAGGGATCTCTGTTGTCATTAAAGCGGCAATTACTGCTAACATGGACGCATCAATTAAATTACCATCATCATCTAATGGATAGATATCGATATTAATCATCCAGACAATCTCACCTGGAATTATTACAAGCTTCTCTAAATCGATCATTTCCGAACTTCTTATTGCACGATCAACTACCCGAGCCAATTCGATTGAAAAATATGATGGTGGTCCAAGTTCAAATGCTGGTGATGCTACTGGTGTTAATTCCGCACCAGTTACAAAGAGGCCTTGATTAGGCATGTCTTCAAAAGGTCTTGCCAGGCTTACTTTCACGCCTGCTAATACTTTGGTATTACCCAAATATACTAGTGCGGATCCCTCTGCTTTCTCTATAATACTAGGTAAGATCTTGATACTTCTTATATCATAAAAATTTCGACCATCTATTCTTTTTCCATCTTTTAATAGTGAATACATAGTAGATTTCTCTAATGAACTTAATATACTTCTTTTAATCTCTGGAAGCATAAAATTCCCCTCCTAATATTTTTTCTTTTAACTCCAAAAACCGCCTTTTTAAGGCGTCTCTCTGTCTTTCGTATATAATATTAATACCTTCTATAGCCAATTTAAGAGCTCTTTCGAACATATCTGAGCTCATCGTACCATCCATTTGTAATAAAGTTATTTCTCCCGTTGCTGGAATCATTGCTACAGGTAAATCAGCATCGCCATATTTATCCTCCACATCATTCAGATCTAATACTACTTGGTCACCAACACGCCCGGCAGCAACTGCGGTAACTAAACCTTTCATTGGAATCCCTGCATCGGCTAATGCCAAAGATGCTGCATTTATCGCTGCTGTCCTTGTACCCCCGTCAGCTTGAAGTATCAATATATAGACTTCTATTACAGTCCTTGGATAATAGTGCAACATAATTGCCGGCTCTAAGGCTTCTTTAATGACCTTAGACAACTCGAGTTCTCTCCGTGATGGTTGAGGCTTCTTTCGTTCTTCAACCGAGAATGTAGCCATTCGATAGGCTGCCCGAAGGATTGCTCTATCCGGATTTGCCATGTGCTTGGGAAACATTTCTTTTGGCCCATAAACGGTAGCTAGCGCCTTAGTCTTGCCCATCTCGACGAGTGCTGAGCCTTCAGCACGATCCAAAATTCCAACACGAATTCTAAGGGGTCTTAGTTCATTCCATCTTCTACCATCAGTTCTAATCCCATTAGAATCGATTAGAATAAGTTTTGATTCATCGATTTCTTTCATTTAAATTCACCTAACCTATCCTTTAATTCATTTAATAGTGTCTTTCGTATCCTTTCAGTTAATCCAGGTACATGTGATTCTCTCTCAATTTTCTTAATTACCTTTATTAGTAGTTTTTCGATTTCAGGATCTGGGGATCTTATCCAAATCCGACCATTATTACCAACTTTTATTTCTGCTTTAGTTACCTCTCTGAGCATTTTTATCATAGATCTGTTTTTACCTAAAATTCTTGGAATTCTTAAAGGTTCCACTTCAACAATTTTTCCCTTAATTAGTTTACCTAATGCGGGACCATGTGCTACTAATTGCGGATTTGTAAATCTATCAACCACAGCTACTTTTGCAAAGATTATATCTCCGATTTTCAATGTTTTTCTTATATCCTCCCTGCTAGGATCTATCGGCTTACCAAAATAATCTGTAGCATCAAGCCGCCCCAAGTACGGTGCTCGTATATCAACAGACCAAGATACTGTACTACAATCAACGATTTTCCCTATAACATGGTCGCCTCTTTTAGGCATATATGGGCCCTTAAGAGGAACTACTCTAATAGTATTTTTTTTGAAATAAAGTATTCCTATTATACTTGCAATTATTTTTTTATGCTCTCTAAAAGCGCCTTCTATGATTTTAAAATCGCCTTCAGCAATAACATCTCCTGGTACTACGACATCCATATTCTTGAAATAAATTGACAATATTATTGCCTCCTGAAAATTATCCTATTACTTCTCTTTTAACAACTTCTACTTTGGCACTACCTTTCGTGAGATTTAAAATCTCTCTATTAAAATTAACAAATATACCGCCTGGAACTTCAACAATTGCTTCTAAACTTCCATCATCCTTCCAAATACTTTCCTTAATTGTAGCTAGAGATTCCAATCGAGAATAAATTTTACCAGTATATTGAGGCGCTATCGTAACCTTTGCGGTTATTATTTCTAATCTTATAGGTATTACTGTCTTAAGCGCCGAAATTATCTGTGGCAACTGTGTCGATATATCTTTGAGCGGATCAAGCATTACTCGAATCCGTTTACCCTCGATAGCTTCACCATATAACAGTGACTGAATTATTTCTCTTATTTTTTGTGGTGAGTAAGGTGCTTTTGTTACAGGATTCACTGCATATTTCTGGATGTACGATACTATTTGTTTCTTCTTTTTCTCTAATAATTCTTCTCGCAGACTTTTTGGTAGTTGTAATTCGCCATCTTTTAGTATGACGTATAAGGCTAATTCTTTTAGTTTCTCATCCTCTAAATCGTTAATTTTACTATATATTTCTTGCTTATCTTCCTTAGAGAGAACACCTCTCTTTTCTTTTACTTCCTTAATTTTTGATTCAATGACTAATTTCTTAAGGTCATCAATTGGTGCTTTAATTCCCTTCTGAGCATCAGTATATACCTCCGGATATATTATGACTTCATCTGGATCCTTTAAATCTCCTTTTAGATACAGCAGAGCCTCCCTGGGATCAACAATAACTTCAAATTTTTTACCCCAGCGTTCGTAAATTACTAGAGAGTATTTACCTAGATCCAATTTTTTTCTTTCGCCTCTAAATGACATTAAAATCACCATATAATTTTACGAAATTCTATAAGTATCTATCTAGAAAGTAATAATTTAACACTAATAAATGTAGTATAATTTAATATTTGACTAATTTACATTTAGGACTATAAATTCGAGAATAAAATTTTTCATTATCGTACCAAAAATTTTTCTTATTCTGAAAAAAGCATATAGAATACGACCATTAACATAAGTGTGGAAGATACCGTAACAATCAGCGTACTGTTGAATAGACCAAGCGGCAATGTTATTATCAAGATTAGAAGGAAAGAAATCCCCATAGAAAGGATCCCTGGTTCTCCTCCTTTCAATTCGACGTAGCTACCAAGTAGTACTAAGATGAAAAAAAATTCTACTGCTATGAATATTGATTCTAAAATCTCTAATATAACCGATGTATGACTTAGTCCAATAACGTCGCCCCACAACCATAAACCGATAGATATTAAAAGAAATCCTACAAGAAATGTTATCGATATTATAATGTTTCTTTTAAGATCCGCTGCATGTCCAACCATATCTTATCACCTGTATCTCCTTACATATGGATGAACCCATCTATAGCTTCGTAATTTCTTTGATCTTCCGAATCCACAACTCGCGCAGTACCCTTTAGCTACATTATATGAGTGCTTACCACAGCGTCTGCATCGAATATGTGTCTTTTTTCTGCCTCTCTTACCGAAGGATGGTGTACCTTTACCCATGAGTCTCTACCTCTTTTCTTCTGAGGGGAATATTAGGAGGATTACATTATCTCCTCGAATTATAACATTACCTAAAGATACTGTTTTGTCCTCTCTTAATTCTTCAGCATGCGATAAAAATAGATTTAGATGCTGATCGAAGGATACTAATGTACCCCGGATTAATTTCTGACTTTTAAGTTTGACTATAATTGCTTTTTCTAAGGATGCACTAATTATATCTTTTGGCCTAAGAGCTGAAGTTTGTGCTACCAAATTTGCCACCACTTTACGAAATTATCTTTCAGATTTTTTTCTTGAACTCATAATTTTATGGTTATTATTTGGCATTTATTTGTTAGTAGTAAGTAATTTAATTTTTCGGTTAAAATTTTTTCTTAAAGACTAGCTAAAGATACAAGTATGTTGCCTAACAAAATTATTAAACTCAGAATACTAACTGCAAGATATATCTTAAAGGCTTTCTCTTTATCTATTCCACAAATTATTAACTGCAGGAGAAGATATTTTGCCCCGTCCATTGTAAACGCGGGAAGAGCATTTAGAAAGATTACTAAAACCTGAATGGTATACAAAATATAAATGAAATTATTAAAATAATAAGGGCCATTTTCTGGTAAAAAAGGAAACTTTGGAGTATAATTTCTAATTATCTCGACTCCTAAGTAGGCCTTTGATGCATTTATAGGATGACTACCGAGATAGATCTGTAATTTGCCTCTTTCCGTTTCGATTACCACAAGATCCCCAGGATGTGCTGAAGATATAAAGGAGATAAAATCATCAATCGTATAAACTTCCGTACTATTTAATCTATAAATAACATCGCCAGGTAATATTCCATAGTGTTCGGCAGGACTGTCTTCAATAACATTTAGAACACGAATTCCCCTCTCAGAATAAAAAGGCGAAATTATAACTGATGCATTAATAAACATTAAAAAAAAGACTATAGCCAGAATGGTGTTTGCAGTTATCCCAGCTGCGAGAACTCTAGTTAGTTTTTTCAGAAGATTCTCATTCTTTTCATCATTTTCCAAAGTTTCTCCAGAACTAACATCTTCAAGAATTTTTTCAACCTCTTCAGGCAGTTTAACATATCCACCAAAGATAACTCCAAAAAAAACGAAGAAGCCCGCATGGTCTATATCAATACCCTCATTGATCGATACTGCGCCATGAGCTAGTTCGTGTGGAAAAATTGCTATCGCACTAGCAAAGATGATTATTAGTATAAACTCGGGAGATATTGTTATAAAAGGAATTACTGGAACTAGTTGTGCACCTATTGGTATAGCGGAAGGAGTAAATATCAATTTTTTCTGTAGTAAATATATTAGATTTAAAGTAAAGTAAGCAAGAGAAAAAACTATTGATAGTACCATTACAATCGATGCCATTTTGCTGAAATATTGCCAAAATCGCCTATGTTTTTTAGCCTGATTCTCGATGAATTTTTTCATTCTTAAGCTATCCATCATGAAGATTAGAGGATATATTTTGATGTTTCGTTTATTCCACTTCTTTGACCTTGCTACAAAGTAGACTAAGGTCCATACTATTACTATTAAGATTAATATAATATATTGTACACTAGGGATATAATTTTGCAACACCGGTCCTCCACGCTTTACCTTTTCTATCGCCTGATAGCACTTCTTGCTATAACAAGCAAACTACTTCCAATTATAGTCCTAAATATATCCACAGGATTCAAATCCCCTCTTGCAATCCATCCCGTGTCCTCTATTAAAAGAGACATAACCGTATTTGCGATCGTTTTACTCGGATAATACTTAAGAATGTTAAATACTGACTCTACAAGGCTACTGTAGTAAATAGCTCCCTTTCTTAAGTCTCCAATTCTAAATATATTACTGAAGTATTTAGGAAGCATCCTTAGGAGTATTTCATTAACTTCCAATGGAAGTTCAACACCAAACATTGAAAGATACTCGATACCTTTTAGTACTTTTCTAAAGACACCACTATCGATATCCCGGTAAAGAGGCTCAGCTTCGATAGGATTGAGATAGCCACCTCTTGAAAGTTTTATCAAATAATAGACATCTTGAGCATGAATATTTGATAAATTTCCATCTTGTTCTAATACGAAATTTAACTGCGTATCTAAAAGCTTATTAATAACTCCCTGTATGTTTTCGGAGGCAATATTTGTAATATTAGAAAGCCCCTGAACGATAGGTACACATTTTGATACTTCATCACATATCTCTTCTAGCTTAAATTCTTGGAAGAATCTATCTAAGAACAGAACGCCACGATCAATCACTTCAGTATTTTGTGTATTAGCGATGCCAAGGGCTTCTAGTGCTCTTGCTGTTGAATAAACATGATTTTCATATAGTATTTCCCAAAGAGGATCTCCATTCGCTTTAACTTCTGTTGAGTTTGCCCAAGATCCGTCAATAAATGCCTGATCTAGTAATATATAATCCCCATCCCAAATTACTTGACCATCATTTTTTATACTACTTTGTATATCGGAAACTTTAGTTTGGAGGGCTTCTAATCGACTCGCAGCCTCAGCTATAAGATCCGAAACTTTATTCACACTAGTTAGAAATTTTATGGAGATCGATAAGAGATTGGTATTGAATATTGATCCTTTAAAGATGTTCGAATCATTATATGTTGCAAATTTGATAATATCTCGTAGAATTTGCCTTAACTTTTGGATAGCAATTTTGATAATTATTCGTTCTCTCGCCAAGATAGACCCCTCATTAGCTGTAAATGGTTATCGCATTTATCTTGTAAATGACTCTATCGTACCAACTCATTTAACAACAACCACAAGATAAATTATATGTTGAAGATCTTTTAATAATTTTGTGAAAAATTTCTACGCATCTCTGAAGTCAAAATCGCCTTCTATAACCATCTTTTACGCTATTTATTCCTTATAGTTAATCTTTTCTAGATAGATCCAACTTAAAATTCAGGTTAGCCCTGCAAATATTCAACAGAGAACTGCCCGGAGAGGCTTTCTAGAAAAGCTAATAATTTAGAAACATACTAAAAATTTCGGAAAAAATTTTTCCGCTTGCTAGAGATTATGCTATATTAATATTAATAACCATCTTAACAGTAAGCTTAAATTTGAAGTTAACCTACTCTTATTTTAAGGTGTCATCGTTTATTTAAATGGTCATTTGCATTCTAAATTTTGTATATTTGAGGGAGCAAATTGGAAGACGAAACATATGAACTTATCACAGATAAGGCTTACAGAATTGTTAAAGAAATAGAACAAGAAGTTGAAAAAGAATTGAATGAAGGGAAACCATACTTTGTCAAGAGCAAAAAAGAATTACATAGGAGATTAACGGGATCTCGGGGAATTCAATTTATTTTGCGCCAGTTAAAGAAAAAATATAATGTCATAGAGGATGGCAGTTGGTACATATTATGGAAGAAAAAACAATAGTAAAATACACTAACAAGAAAAATTAGGTTAATTTTAAATTCTTTATCTTATTTATTAACTATGATCTAAATTCTTTTGACTTGCTTAAGATCTCTATAATCTTGTACTCTTTCATCGTACGCACTAATAATTCCTCACTCGAAACGAGAATTATACGTACATAATCTATCCTATTTTTGAATCCGGGAATAATAGCACCAGGATAGACTAGTTTTGCTAATTCATTATATAGTTCTGATAAAAAATCAATCATTTTCCAAGCAACATTAAATTTATTCTCTCGAATCATATACACGATTTCTCTTTTTATTTCGCCTGCCACTTCTGATAATCCGAGGATATACACTTCTTCAGGTACTTTTAAATCCGATGGTGTGCTTATTTTTATTTCTTGATTTGATATTACAGCATTGAAAACGTCAAAAAAGACTCTAGCCTCAACATATTCCTTAAAAGCATCGTTTAATAATCCAGAATATAATAATTTTGGTTCCTCCTTAGACATATTCCAGATTTCTGTAATATCCTTCTCTATTTCTGTGAATATCGCCCTTACTTTTTTAAAGTCTTGTATATGAATATTTTTTATGCATTCTCGCGTCTTTCTTAGAATCCTTCTACAAATAATGATAGCCTGTTCTCTCTTATCTTGATACATATCCAGTTTTACTTTAATATCTTTAAGAATTTCTTTTAACATAATCATCATCCATCATATATTTTTCTAAATCGATTTTTTCCGCGTTTCTGCGTATTTCCCGGCTTATTTTAATAAGATAATGTGCTAGCATCGGTTTACAATCAAACCCGCATATTAACTCGCCATTTCGGCAAAGTTCTGCAAATCTACTCGCTTCTTGTCTACTCTTAAAAACAAATGCAGATAACCATTTGAAAATAATACATTTATCAGGATTTCCTCCAAATTTTCTCTGTTCTTCGACTGTCGGCTGCCCTCCTGTAAAAGCTTGATTAACCTTCCTTACTATTTCTTCATCATTATCTGAAATATAAACAGCTGTTTCCGGCGCACTTGCACTCATAGGGGATCCCGTTATTCCTGGGATGTATCTAACGTAAACTGATGCGGGTTTTTTAAGATTTAGCCGGACTGCAACATCTCTTGCTAGCCGCATATATACGTCTTGATCTAATCCTATTGGTACAACAACCCGGAGATCTTTATCTATTGTTGGCTGCAATATATGCGCAATCTGTACTGCTGGATAGTATACGATACCTGTATTTGCGCTATCATCGATTCCCAATGCTGCTTTTACTGTGCTTAGAGTTATTTTTCTCGCAATCTCTAGAGAGTATCTGTAGACCCAATTCTGTTTGGTGGAAATATATATCTTGGTTTTCTTAGGATCGAATCCTAATGCTAGAATATTCTTGGCATTATCTACAGCCCAAAATTCGCCATCTTTCAGGCTCTTAATCTTTTGGAAAACAAATTTTTCATCATCAGATAGAGGGATATAGACGTCTATATCAAATGCTTTTTGAAGGTATCTAACTACATTAAATAGATATATATGACCAAAATGAAGAGGACCTGAAGGCCCCCTCCCACTCACTACTGCAAAATTATTGCCCTGCAGGTACTCCCTTAGAACTAAGTCTAGGTCCCTATGCGCCAAAAGAATTCTCATTTCAATAATTCTATCTGGCGGAAGATATGGAATTAAGCCTTCAATTTTCTGTATCTGAAATTCTCTAAACATTCTTTCAGCATCAGCAGTAACTTTCTCTAGCTTCGTAGATTCATTTCGCATGAATTTGCCTCCCAATTTATCTTCCAAAACGTCTTTCTCTATGTTGATATTCTTCTATAGCTCGAATTAAATCTTCTTTTGTTATCTCTGGCCAATATTTCTTTATGAAAATAAGTTCAGAATATGCAGATTGCCAGATTAAAAAATTGCTTATTCTCATCTCTCCAGAGGTCCTTAGGATAAGATCCGGATCCGGTATCTCCGGTATGTATAAATATCGCCTAAACACCTCTTCATTTACGTTACAACTACCGCTTATATTAGTTAATATTTTCCGAACCGCATCGATTATTTCTAATCTTCCGGAATAGGCTATTAAAAGGATAATGTGATATCTATCATAGGATGCTGTTGCTTTTTCTAACTCTTTAATAAGCTGTTGTATGTTGCTTGGAAGTTTTTCTAGTCTTCCAGCTACACGTATTCTAACATGTTCTCGGTGAATTCTCTCATCATAAAGCATTTTTTTAAGATATTGCTCCATCAATTTAAATAATATATCTAACTCAGAAGAACTTCGATTCTTTAGGTTCTCAAGCGAGAGTGAGTAATACGTTAGATATTTTATACCTAGCTCACGACACCATTCAGCGAAATCTTGTGCTTTTTCAACACCGTGTTGATAGGCTTCTAAATAAGTCAAACCATATTTTTTAGCGTATCTTCTATTTCCGTCGGGAATAACCCCAATATGCCTTGGAATTCTTCCTTTTATGTACCTAGCCACTTTAAGATCTCGATATGTATACTTATTAGACACAATTGAATCCTCCTTTGCATTCCTAATTACTTGGTCTAATAAATTAAGTTGTCAATAAAAGATTTTTTTAAACGTATAGCTTTTTCACTGACTAAGAAATTTTAAAAAGAAACTTATTTGTTATTATGCATTCAGTATTGCTGCCCGAGTATTTGCGCGGGTAGTCTAGCTGGTTAGGATGCTGGCCTTCCAAGCCGGTGACGCGGGTTCGAATCCCGCCCCGCGCACCAAATTTAGGTTTAAGAAGTCCATACTAGGGGATCTCTTTTTATGATTTGCTAATATCTAACACCTTTTTTCTTAGCGAGAAGATAATAATTAATTGTTACAAAGTATTAATACGCTTGTATGACACTTTTTCCTATATTACGTGGTAGAAGAACTAGTGGGCCCGGGCGGATTCGAACCGCCGACCTCCCGGTCTTCAGCTTCGTCTATCTGCTGGAAGTCTCAGCAGATAACGGACGCGCTCCCTGAGTCTGCGCTACGGGCCCAATCATAAAGTTTTATATGGATGTCTATTTTTTAAGCATTTCTGTTACATTAAATATATAGGTATAAAAACAATAATCTTGGAGGTTGAAAAATGAGTATATGGAGAACACCAACCAGACCTTTTGATGAAAGAATGGAAAAATGGAGTAGAATTGTTTTTAACTTTGATGGTTATGGAGCAATACAAGGAAGCTTGAGTCAGTTCTATAGGTCTGCCAATGTCTTTATTTCATATTTACCAGTAAAATTAGAGGGCATTGTCTTAGATAATGTAGAGATATTGATACAGTTACCTTCAGTCCTAAGAACAAAGATTTCTAGGCGGGTTCATGATGCCAATCTCGGAGATATTATTTATCGACCACAGATACCTGCAATCGGCATAATTGCAGATCACTTTGAAGTCTATGAACCGGTGGAAAGAATTGGAACTATAAACAAACAGGATTTAGATATGCTAATTAAAATAGCTTCTGAGGCAAAATCTGTTCTACTAGTTGATATAAAGCTCGCAGGTGAGTCATAATTGCTCGTTAACCGCAAAATAAGAAAACTAGGGATTTTTTTGAGAAAATCTAAAAGCGCACAAAATATTATAATAGCAAAATTAGACTCTGCCGTTAGTGAGGGATCCATCGTTTATACCTCGGAAATGGAAAGACTTGGTATCATAACTGAGATTTTTGGTCCGGTTACGGCGCCGTATGGTCGAATTAAACTCTATAAAGATACAAATATTCCAAAAAAAGGAGAGATCTTGTATTATATCGAGGGCGAAAGAGAAAATGTTAAGTGGCGAAAAAAGAAGAGAAAGACCAGAAAATAGTCCCTCGGGGGATCAGACATATTACTCTCTTCGCGCTTTGATTACAACATCACGAAGAAAAAGTCAACTAACTAATACTTTCGTGAAGGGTCTTTCACTCCTACTAAATGCACCAATAATAAGAAGAGGAAGCAGCAATCTTAAATCAATAGCACTTCAGGCTATTGAAGAAGATTTCGATTGCTTAATTGTCGTTTATACTGCTAGAGGGAATCCCTCAGTATTAACTTTTTATAGGAGAGTCGGCCAAAGAGATTCACCCTTTGTAATTCATGGTAGATTATTTCTAATGGGTTTTTATCTAGATAGACATATCCCAGCTTTTGAATGTTTAAAACTCGTTTTAGAAAGCCCCTCCACTGGTGGTAAAAAAGTTTTTAATTTTCTTCGTGACTTATTGCACAAAGAAGAAAAAGCTAAATGCCATGGTATTGATTTAATAGTAAAAGATTTTGGTACAAAAGAGTTAGAGAAAATGAGATTATGGAGGAATGAAAAATTAGATCCAGCAATTCTAGATTTTTGGGATCCGATAAAAGATCATCTTTACATGCGACTGAAAATCCATCACGTTTGGATGCCAAGTTAAGTTTCTCGATCGAATTTTCAGATCCGCTGGAGGCAAAAGCGATTATTAGAGCTCTAATACCAGAGACAAAATCAGATATAACAAATAGATCACAAATTACAATCAGTTTCAATGATATAAATAAAAAGATTGAAATCAAAATAAGATCTATTGATTTAACGTCATTACGTGCAACAATAAATTCTTATTTACGTTGGCTGTATGCTATCTTAAATTGTATAGAGGTGATTAAAAGATGGAAAATTCGGAAAAACTAAAAAATCTTCAAAGAGCTCAGGCTCTTTCGGACCAATTACGCATGTTAGAGGAAAGATTACAGCTCTTAGAAAAAAGAAGACAAGAAATAGAATATGCAAAACTCGAGCTAAAAAAGATGAAAGAAAAAGGCGAGGTTGAGGCATACCGTTTTTTAGGGGCAAATGTTTTAGTTAAAAAAAATGCAGATGAAATCTTATCCGACTTGGAAGAAGAAAACAAACTTATTGAGAATCAGGTTAATTTGATCAAACAGCAAATTACTCAAGGAAGAAAGGCTCTAGAATCTATGCTTAAGGCATTAGGTTACACCAGTAAAACATCGGAGTAGACATAGTTGATAAAAGATGGGACGTTATGATTTTCAATTCATCTATATTTTAAAAAGGAAGATTGATCTGGACACCTTAGTAGAGGTTATTAATAACTGTGTGAATTCAGCAATCCGATTCATAAATGAAAAATTTCCAAATCTTATTCTCTCGATTCTTCCGGATCTAGAGCTGGATCTTGATGATGTTCTGTCTATTAAGATGCATCTAAAAATAGATATAGATCCTTTCTCTGATCTATTAAAGAGAGAGAAAGAAATCGCTAATATGACTACGGGGGTCTTTTGGAATGAATTTAAACGAAGAATTTCGGACTAATAACGAGGATTATTTTAAAGAAATTCATTTTTTTCTAAATAAGATTCTAGATTATAAGCACCCAATAATTATCATACCACACGAATCAACCGATCTTGATGCTTATGCTTCAGCATATCTAACAAAGGAAATCTTAACTACTTTAAAAAAAGGGGATTTCTATATAGTAATGCCGGAGCCTTCACAGGAATTATCTTATTTCATTAATGAATTTTCGCTTCAGGATTTCATGGACGATTTTCACGAAGCGCTTAATCTAACTAATAGAAAGTTCTCAATAATAATTGTTGACATAGCTGATCCTAGAAGATTCATAAATCCGAAGATTATTGAGTTTATTTCAAAGGCTGAGGAGATATTTGTAATAGATCACCATGCATCTTCGAGCGCTAGAATAAAAAATTCTCTATCTTTACCTTTATCATCTACGAGTGAAATTTTATTACTAATTGCTGAGGAATATAATATTCTGGAATCTCTATGTGATGATAGAAAATTAGTTAATGCAGTTATCGGCGGAATTCTCTCCGACACAGCATTTCTTCTTCATGCGAATCAAACAACATTTTATTTTCTTTCTAAGCTCACAAAATTTGGTGATTATAAACGAGTTTATTCCGTTCTTAAAGGTGGGAAAAAAGATATTTCTGAGAGGATTGCAAGGATTAAGGGTGCACAAAGAGCAGAAATGTTTAGATACGATGATTTCATTGTTCTTGTGACACACGTAGGATCATATGAGGCTTCAGTTGCTTCAGCGCTAGTATCACTGGGTGCCAATGTGGGAATTGCCATCTCTAAAAAGAAAGAAAAGAAGCAAGTTATTTATAGAGTTAGTGGTAGATCTACTGGAAGATTGAATTTAGGTCAAATTTTTACCGATTTGGCAAACGAATTTAGTGGAACCGGTGGTGGGCATAAAAGTGCAGCAGGATTAAAGATACACGGGGATATGGTGCAGTCTGAAGAGCTATTAGCTAAAAAAATTGTAGAGAGCATTATCAATAAAATTAAAGCTATTACTTGATTTTTTTCCTTTGGAAGTATTCTTTTATTCTCCTAATACCCTCCCATAATTTATCCTGATCCTCGATTACTGGGGCAAAAGAAAGTCTCAACCAACCTTCAAAATTATTGAAATCGATTCCCGGGGCCAATGCAACCTGATATTTATAAATTAGCTCTTGCCAAGCCTTCTTCGAGTTTTTCTCATATTGAGAAATATCAAAGAAAACATAGAAGCCACCCTGCGGCTCTAATATTCTGAGATTAGGGATTTCTGATAATAATTCTGCAGTTTTTTTAGCTGTAGTAGCATATAATCGTGCACCATCTTTATAGAATTTTTTAATTTCAGTTAGTTTTTCTTTATCTCTAAATATTTCTGTGAGAACAACTTGGATTAAACTAACAGGAGCAAGAATTCTCGCTTGTTCAATGGTTTCAATCGCTCGTACAAGATCTGCTGGCACTAGAAGATATGATGCACGCCATCCAGGGATTCTCAATTCTTTACTCAATGTGCAACTGATAATTTCGTTCTCTTTTAAAGGTTCAGATAAATACTGAGGCTTTTCTCTATAGATAAATGCCCTATATGCTAAATCTAGTAAAATGTAGATGCCTTTTTCTTCGGCTAGATCCCTAATTTTATTTATTGTTTCATCATCCCAAACGATACCCTCTGGATTTCCTGGAGTTGTTATAATAATAAGCTTTGTTTTATCAGAAATTAGATTTCGCAAGTTATCAATATTGGGTGAGAAGCTCCCTTCTTCGTCAATTATTTGCCAATATTTGATTTTTACCTTGTTCTTAAGTTCAAATTGAGCTTGTCTATAATAGTTTAGATATCCTGGAGCAGTCATTATTATTTCCTCGTTTAGATCTACGACAGCATTTATCACCGCCCCGATCTGATCAGTACTTCCGAGACCAAATATTACTTGGTTAGAATCTATCTTTCTGCCAAATATTTCTTTCTCGTATTCTACTATAGCTTCTCTTATTTCGGGATAGCCTATTGTTGGCGAATACTGTGCGCTCTTTATCCATTTTTTCGTGTCATTTAAAACATTAAGTAAGCTTCTCCTAAGCACTTCTGGCGGTTTATCTTGAGGCCAACCGCCCGCGAGATATATAAGTGGACGTGGAAATTTCTCTGGATTTTTTTTAAATTCTGCCATAAGATTCATTATTTCTCTTATAGAAGACGGCTTTTCTATCATATATTTTGCAATATCACTTATATTGCTCATCACAAATCCCTCTATGGAAGTATATTATTTATGAACCACTTTGGATCAAATGGCGTTAAATCATCATAATTTTGCCCAGTACCAACATATAATATGGGTGCTTTAGTAATATATGCTAATGTTATCGCTGCACCCCCTTTTACATCAGCATCTACTTTAGTTAAAATATTGCCATCTATACCGACAGCATTTTTGAATTCGGTTGCCTGAACAACCAGATCATTCCCAGATAATGCATCTACGACCAGTATTCTTTTGTCCGGCTTAGAAACTCGATTTATTTTCTTCATCTCTTCCATTAAATCTACATTTGTTCCTAATCTTCCAGCAGTATCGATTAAAACAAGATCCTTCCTTCGTGCTTTTGCATGATTTATTGCATCATAAGCAACCGAAGCAGGGTCACTTCCATATGGTCTTGAAATAAAAGAGGCCCCCACCCTTTCCGCATGTTTTTTTAATTGTTCTATAGCACCTGCTCTAAATGTATCGCTAGCAACTAATACAGAGCTTATTCCTTTCTTTTTAAATTTCCATGCCAATTTTGCAATAGTTGTTGTTTTTCCAGATCCATTGGGTCCAAGAAAGAGTATTATATATGGATACCAACTCTTGCTCTCTGCTATATTAGTTATATTCTGTTCCTTACGTTGTAATATTTCCTTTTCAAGAGATGTCTGATCCTCATATTTTAAGATATTAATAATAACTTTTCGTAACGTATCTAGAGCTATCTTTCTGTAATCCGTTAATCGTCTAACCATTTTACCCACAAGTTTTTCCTTTAAGATTAGAGATATTTCCCTTGCCACCTGAGATGCAACATCATTAGTTACAAGATTGAGTTCTAGATCCCATAATATTTTACTTAAACTCTCTTCTGTAATCTCCTTTTGCGTTAATTGTCGCATAAATCCTTTGAAGGTGCTCTTAAGTTTTTCAAACATTAATTTCACCCTAATACTGATTTTCACAAAAGTTAAAATTTGTTTCATGTTTATCTTAGATCAGAATTTTAGTATTATCTATTTAACAGCCAATATTGAGGTTCATTATTGTGTTCAACCATAATAATCAAAGAGTCAATGGTAACATCTTAGGATTAGATATTTTGCCATCTAGTAATCGAAGAGCAAAATTTGCTTTTGTAATACTTTCCAAAAATGGTATTAAAATCTCAGCCGGAACACTAGAAAAAAGTGAACTAATAGAGTACATACGTAAGTTTAAGATTAAGGCTATTGCTACAGATAATATATTTGAGATTTTCTCATCTGTTGAGGAAATCGCTGATTTCGTTAGGAAAACCCATGTTAATATAATACAAGTTACAGGAAAACCAAGGAATAGCTATAAGATTGCATACTTAGCTAAGCAATATGGTCTCTCACGATATGGTAAACTTTCACCGCAAAAAACTGCTGAGATCGCTGCAAGATTGGCCTTATTTGGTGTTGGTTCCAAAATCGAGTTATTCGAAGATTTAACCGAGATTATTATTTCCCGAACTCGCTCTTTAGGTGAAGGTGGTCAGCACCAGCAAAAATATGCTAGAAATCTTGCAGCATTTATTAAAAATGCATACAGAGAGATCGAAGATAAACTAAAAGATGCTGGTTATGTTTTCAGCTCTGTTAAACGTGTTGGAGATTTTGGCATAAAAGGAGCTAAGTTTTTAGTATATGCACCATATGACGATGTTAAAAAAATAATTAAAAAATTTCACAGTGATATCTTTAGAATTGATGTAAGGCCTATTGAAAGAAAAAGAATGCTATTCATACCAGGTGAGGATAAGATTTCGGCTCAAAAATATCTAATTTGCGGTATTGATCCTGGGGATACCACAGGTATTGCTATTCTAGATCTTAATGGAAAAGTTCTACATCTCACAAGTAAGAAGAATTTAGGATTAGCCAATATTATTGAAACTATATACTCGTATGGTACGCCCGTACTTATTGCTGCAGATGTTCCAAAATTTCCACAACTTTTAGAGAGATTATGTAAAAGATTACAAGCAGTTAGTTTTTGGCCCAAGAGAATTATTTCTATATCGGAAAAAAACGAAATTGTACGGCAGTTAGAACCAAAACCGCAAGATACACACCAAAGAGATGCTCTAATAGCAGCTATATTAGCATACAAAAAATATAAAAACATATTCGCGAAAGTGAACAGCATTTTGTCATACATACCTCTTCCTCTAAGCCCGGACGAAATAAAGAAACAAATCATCCTCGGACGTGACATTAAGGATGCCATTGCAAATTCGATTAAGAGTTACATGGAAAAAAGAGAAGAAAGTATTGTAAGAAGAAAGACCACAGTAAACGTGTCTAGAGATTTCGATGATGAAAAACGAAAAATTCTAAATAAACTATCCAACGCTTATTCCAAGATCGATGAATTAAACAATAAGATAAATTTGTTACTGGATGAACTTAGAAGAAAAAAAGAGATAATCAATAAGCTACAAAATCAACTTATCTATGAGCAAGAAAAAAACAGACGTATTCTTAAGAGAACAATAGAGGAACTCAAAGATCCACTAGTAAATGACTTAAGAAGGGAAATCTCCCATTTACGACGTGCTATCTCGGCTCTAAAAAGAAAATTTACGGTTGTAGAGACTCAAAACCGAACGCTCTTGAAACTTCTAACGCTAGATGCATCAAAAGTTCCAATTAAAGTTCTCGAGAAGTTTTCTAACTCGCAAGTGGAAAGACTATTTAATACATATGGAATAAAAAAAGGTGACGTAATATATATAAAGGACCCCTCTGGTGGGGGTAAGAATATAGCTAAAAAGCTTATTTCTTTCGGAATTCGTGCAATAATTATCGAAAGAGATGTTCTCTCTTTAGATGCCAAGAATCTTCTTGAA
>JAGGXM010000054.1 GCA_021163045.1 Thermoproteota archaeon
ATAATTTCTAAAGAGAATAACTATATATAGTATCGATTATTCCGACATGATGAGCGGAACTTAGGGGTGACGGCATAAAGGTGGCAATATCAAGCATTTTAATTGCTTTTTTTCCGGTCAGACAATGGCTTTTTAATAGTCATTACACTAACGTATTAGACTGGAGAGTCGCCCCATCTTAACACTGTTAATGCGAGCTAGCAATCCTTATCGCGAGGAACAAAAAGCCTGTAGATGTCCATGAGGCTCTCCCAAAAAGCAATAAGACTTAAGAGGCAAGATATATGTCTCCTATATATTTAGCAACCATCAATAAGGGGAAGAGCCAAAAAGTTAAAAATAGTCTAAATTAGGGATGCGCATGGAAGAGAAAAAAATTGTTTACTTTACAGAACCGGGAGAAAAAAATACAGTTCATACCCTTAATTTAGCAAAACAAAGAGCAGACGAATTGGGTATTAAGGATATTATTATCGCAACTACTAGAGGAGGAACCGCGAGGGAAGCTATTAAAATCTTTGATGCTAAGGAGTACAATGTAATATTCGTTACTCATATGGCGGGATTTAGAGGCATTGGAATGCAGGAATTCCCAGACGATCTGAAAAAGGAGCTGATATCTAAGGGTTACAAGGTTTTAACTTGTATGCATGCTTTAAGTGGCGTAGAGCGAGCATATAGGAAAAAATACGGATATCTTGGTCCCGCAGAGATCATGGCTATAACATTAAGATTATTTGGAGAAGGAACAAAGGTTTGTGTAGAGATCGTTTTAATGGCCGCAGATGCTGGTCTTATATCTATGGAAAACGATGTTATAGCCATAGCTGGGACTGGGATTGGTGCAGATACCGCATTCGTTATTAAGCCTGCCCATACATCTAATGTCTTTGATTTAACAGTCAGAGAAATAATCTGTAAACCAAGGAAAAGATAATTTTTAATACAAAATTTTTAAGCGAAGCCTCTTTATCCTTCATTATTTTTTCATTCAAATCTGCTTTTCATCCTAATATCGATTCTAATAGAAAATATAGCCATATTTTAAGCATTTAACCCATAGCAGAACCTTACAATTTTAGTATTCGAATAAAATCGATATAAAACAAATAAAAAAGAGTCCTGTGATGAAAATTTATGACGAAAGACATGTTGAAATAAAGAAAATTAGATATGCTTGAGTTCTAATAGTCGGTTCGTTCGTGATGTAATTCCAATAAACATCTTGATAGAAGGCTTCATTGCTCTGGAATAGGGCGAAAGGATCATCGTCATCGGGAAGAATGTAAATTCCATATTCTTCGAGTAAAGATTTAGGTGCACCGCCTTCGGCAAGAATTCCTGGAATAGTAATATTCTTAAGATAAAGAATTTGATGGTGCAGATTTCTGGAATAGATGTTCCCATAACCGGAAACAAAAGATATACCCCATTGGTTTATTCCAAAAATGTAATTATGAATGTAATCTATAAGCGCATTGTATTGGCTATCCTCCGAAATTTTTTCATATGCCCACGTTTCTACTGCAACAGAAACCATGGCTGGAACTGATGACCAAAAGTATTCGTCATAAGGATAATATAGTGGGTCATGATTTGCATTATCCCAGAACCATTCAATATCGCCATAGAAAGGAAGAGTACTTTCGTATCCATTCTCACTAAGATGCAGCGTAGCAAAGATATTACTTACTGTCGTTGAAACGTCCGTTTTTTGGTAAAATTCTGTGTGAAAGTTGACTGCGTTCTGATAATATGTCTGATTTTTCGTTATATTATATAAGAGAATTGAAGCAAGAGCCATATCATCTTCAAATCCGTATTCAGGGTATGCTATCCAGTCACCGAGTCCATTTTCTTGGACTTCTAAATTCCGTAATCCAAAATTATATACTTCTAATGCAATATCTAACCAGTTATTCTCAGATTCATTAATTAATGATTTGCTCTGAAGAATGTATCCCAAAGATAATGCGCTTGATACAAGTCCAGCAATATTAGCACCCTTATTCTCCTCACATACATAAACAGGTCTATTTCTTAGAGTATCCTCCTCCGGTAGTCTGAATCCTAACTCGTGATCTGTTTGATTTCCGACCATATAGATTAATGTTTCATGTTCTGGAATCCAAGTTTTCTCAAGGAAATCTAACCCCCAAAGTATTTCTCTAACAATTATGGTTTTATTCTTTGGGCGACCATACAAAAGGGTTTCCTCCAACAGAATTACAGTTTGGGCGATTGTAGAGGTGAACTTAAGGTAATCACCTGCGTCATGCCATCCTCCAGTAATATTCACGTGAGTCCCCTTTAATGGGCCATTATATATTATACCATCATCAATATGGCATTCCTCATGAAATTTTGTTGCTTTTCCGCAACGATTTAGCTCAAAGAAAAGAGCTACATCCTCCGTTAAATTTGAAAAGAGACTGTAATCTAAGACAGTAAAAGGAGTTGATGTAGCGTTACCAATTATTATTACATAAGTGCCTGGCAGCAGATCATTGAATTCTAGAAGATAATGATGTTTAAAGCCGTAGCCAGCACCTAAATCTCTCGTTATAGTTGCGTTTATTTCTGTTCCATGTATTAAATCCTTAATTGTATATTTGTAATTCATTAGATTAAGATTGGTTCGAACAATTGCATATTTTTTGTGGTTTGCTAGATAACCAACTTGGTTTACAAAGATATATGGATAGTTCTTAGTTCCAATTTTCCAAGTCGTTTCGTTAGGTGTATACAATAAGACACTAACTTGGTATATAACTATTCCAATAACTAAGATCGTCAATAATGTTAAAACTAGTTTCCTACGGCCAATTTTCATGGCATTCACGCAAGACGATTGCCTAGTAGTTAAATAGATTTCCATATATCTTTATTTTAAATGTACATCTATTGTTTGGGGTGAATTAATGCCAAGTTATGCTTATGAGATTGCTAGACTTTATAGTTTGGGCATTTGGCCTCAAGATCCTAAAACATCCCAAGGAAAAGCTAGATACGAGAGAGCAATAGGTCATTTTAGGCATCTATTGGAACATGAATGGATTAGGTATCTTATAAGTAGCAAAGAAACTATAAATATATTAGAACTCTGTGCAGGAACCGGTATTGGAGGGATTGCTTTTTCTAAAGTTCTACGAGACGCAGGAAAGAAAATAAATTTGTATCTAACAGATATAAGGGAAG
>JAGGXM010000024.1 GCA_021163045.1 Thermoproteota archaeon
GCCATAGATTCACGATGATATGCTCTTTTATTATCAACAATATAATTAACAATTTTTGCTAATTCATATGGGAACTTTTTATATGATTCGAGAATGATTTCAGCTCCCCAACCACCAGTTAGGCTAAATAGACTTCTCATTAGCAAATCTTCTTGAGCTTCCATTTATTACAACACCAATAAATTGACGTATTATAGAATACAGTTAAACGATAAATTTAAATTTATATATTAACTTAATATAATCAGCCTCCACTTAGCGGAGATACACGGAACTGGAAATTCCTATAGCTTCCCTGTCAGAGAGGGGAGCATCTCTCCGCTAACTCGGAGGTCTTCTCTTCTATTATGGTGTTGATCATGGCAACATACGAAGTTCTTTATCTAGGGAACCCGATAGGTACTTATGATCTTTCAGAGAAGAACCTATTATCTGATGTGCAGGAGCTTCTAAAAAAGAAAAAACTCAAGATAAACGAAGATATGACCGTTGAGGTAATAGATCATATAGTTTTAATCACATACATACCTATATATGGGTAACTCGTGATTTTTATGAAGGTTCTATACAAGCCGACATCAAAGGGACCCCCCTTATTATTCGAATTTAAGAGCTGGAAGAGTGTTCCAAAAGGAATTTTCATACCGAAGCGGGAAAACATAGAACTCGAGAAAGGGGATATATTAGTCTTAGATCTTAAAGTTCCAAAAAAGCTGAGATCCGCCATAATTATAGATGGAAAACCTAAGCTTTTAAAGCAGGATTTCGAGAAAGTAGTATTACCCAGGAGAATATTCATAGAGAATTATGAATTTATGATTCATAACAACGGATATTACAAAGGGGTTATGATCCTTCAAAGCCATTTTCCTATTTATATTCCTGTTTTTCTTATTAGGATTTTATCAAATGAAGAATTAAAGGCAATTTTAGAATTTATAAACCGAAAAACGACAACTTTTGATTTGACATTTCTAAAGAATTTAAACATAAAAATAGAGAAACAAGCTGAGATTTCCGATGGTATCGCTCTTCTGATTAAAGATGAGATTTATGGACTTACTTATGGCGTTTTATTAGATCATAAAGGTCGGATTCAGGAATCTAATGTCTGTATTGAAAATCAGAGCTTATTTAGCCTGATCGAATTTGTATTAATTGTGCGGAATTCGGCGAAAAATCAAAGATTGGTATTTTATGATCTAAGGGAATATCTATGGGGCAGGTGCTTACTATAAATCTAGGCTCTTAAATACATGGAGACTAATTTTAAAAATCTGATTTGTATCATTTTTTACTAACAAAGTTTAAAGTAAGGGACAGAGATTATAACTATTAAAAGATGAGTTCAAGTAAAATTGTTCAGGGGGTTCCAGATGCTCACTAGTACAGATATCTACATAATCCTAATTATCATCACCTTGAGTTTTTATGGTCTCTCGTATTTAAAGAAAAAAGAGGAAACAAAAGTGGCGTTAAAGAATGCAATAAAGTTGATCATATCTGGACTTAGTATTTTATCTGTAGCGATGTTATTAACTGGAGTATTGTACGTAATGTTAAGTCCTGAAATTATAGAAATATATCTTTCATCAGCATCTTTTCCGATTGGTATACTGATAGCTACAATATTAGGTTTTCTATTTCCAGGACCTAGATACATCATCTATCCGATAGCAAAGTTTCTACTAGACAACGGAGCCTCAATAAGTGTAGCGTTAGTTTTAATTTTTTCCCAGCAGTTAATAGATGTACCTGAAGGAATGTTTGTTGAAATAAACATACTAGGATGGAGATTCTTCATATCAAGGTTGATCATTTCTATACTATTGTGCATCATTGCTGGTGTATTAGGCGAATTTACTTTAACGTTATTAGGGTGAGGGGGTAGTTATGGATAAAATGGAGATCGTAGGTGTTCTAATTTTTGTTTTAATAGTTCTAGGGAGCTATGTCCTTCTATACATTACATTGCCAAACATGGTTTCAATTGCAATTGAGGTATCAATTCAGAACTTTATGGATGTTTTCCTTATTTTCATATTTGCTGCACTATTAGCATCATTGGCAGATCTTTACATTGATAAGGAGCTAATTTTAAAAGTTTTTGATCCCAATAGAAATAGTATCTATAACTATGCTATCGCTACCGCTATAGGTATAATAACTCCAGGTCCTGTTTATAGTATATTTCCGATAGTTCTGGTTTTGAGAAAGAAAGGAGCAACAGAAGATATACTGATTTCTTATCTCACAGCTCAAACTCTAATGGGCCCAATAAGAGTTCCTTTAGAAATAGTATTTCTCGGAGTTGAATTCCTAGTTTTCAGAACAATTGTAACAGTTATAATAGGTATATTAGCCGGCGTACTTACGAAGCCTCTTGTTGGCTGGATTAGAGCCGAAGAACTATAAGGTATTAATCATTCAGCTCAATATTTATAGAAAAATGACTAGAAGGGATGAACTGTGAAAGAAACTAAGATCTTTAGAGTGGATCCATTAAATCCCGATACTAAGATCTTAAGATTCGCGGCAAGAGCAATAAAGGAAGGTAAACTTGTAATTTTTCCAACCGAGACCGTGTATGGTATTGGTGCAAATGCATTAGACGAAAATGCTGTTAGGAAAATTTTTATTGCAAAAAATAGGCCTCCAGATAATCCTCTTATTGCTCATGTATCTAGTATATCGATGACAAAAAAAATTGTTTCCGATTTTCCTCAGAAAGCAGAAAGGCTAATAAAACATTTTTGGCCTGGACCGCTTACAATAATATTCAAAAAAAGTGAGATTGTTCCTGATATAATGACAGCAGGCTTGGATAGTCTCGGAGTTAGAATGCCAGCTCATCCTGTAGCATTAAAATTGATCGAATTTTCGGGGACCCCATTAGCAGCACCCAGTGCTAATATTTCGGGGAAACCAAGTGCTACAAGCGCCGAACATGCTATTGATGATTTCATGGGAAAGGTAGATATTATCCTTGATGCTGGAGAATCTTCGATTGGAATAGAATCTACAATACTTAATCTATATAGCAAGCCGCCGATGATTTTGAGACCAGGTCCTATTCCTAAGGAGGATTTAGAAAGAATCCTCGGTGAAAAAGTTGAATACCATCCTGCGCTACAAGCACAAACTAAAGAAGAAGCCTTAGAAATACCTAGTATTAAGTATGCTCATTATGTTCCAGATGTTGAACTCATATTTATAGAAGGTAAGCGAGACTGTTTCCTAAAGAATTGTACTAAGCTTTATAAAGCTTTCCTTGCCGAAGGCAAAAGAGTACAATTTTTAGTGTCTAAAGAAATTGCAAAGGTGCTTAAGAGCATCTTAGAACCCCCTCCAAAGTGTATAATTACTGGAATGAGCCACGATTTTCCTACAATCGCTCATAATCTGTTTCAATTACTAAGAGAAATTGATCCAAAAAAAGTTGATATCGTTATTGCGGAAAGCTATGAACCAAAAGGTTTAGGATATAGTATTAATTTCAGATTAAGAAAGGGAGCTACAAGGGTTATCTATTGTCCTTAAGTCCATATAAAAAGTGATTTGTTATAACAAGCATCATATAAATATAGGAAAACGTAGACTGCACTAAATTCCAGCAGCAATCTTTGACTTTTTATAAGTTTCATAGATCACTCTTGCCGCTTCATGTATTTTCTCTTTTTCATATTTAGAAAGCACATTCCATAAATCTATACTTCGTGATCTAGAAATTCTAGCTGGAACTGTTACATATACTGGCTCAGGAATATCATCAAAATTCATCGGTCGAGAGTAACTAACAATTTTTCCAGTATTAAGCAAGATACCCCGGATTATCTCAATAAATGAACCAGCTGGACCGTATTGAGTACCTCCTTTTACTCTTATTATCTCTTTACTAATTTCTAGTACATAATTTTCACATTCCGTTTTATTAAAACTTATTCCAGACTTATTCAAGTAATCTTCTAGAGGCATACCATCTACTTTTACAAGACTCCAAAGAAAGACTGCAGCTCTACCATGCTCTCCACCAACATAAGCTTCTACTAGATGAATCGGTACTTTTAATTCTCTTGATAATATAATCCTAAAACGAGATGTCTCTAGGTTTGTTCCAGTACCAATGACAGGGTGTTTTCTGTCAGCAATAGAGTTCGCAAGTGTTGTCATAGCATCAACAGGATTCGTAATAACGAAATACCAGGCATTAGGGTTGTTATCAATCGTGCTTTCGATGATATCCCTAATTATCGTAGCATTTTTATCTGCAAGATCTCTTCGTGACATATCTGGTGTTCTCGGAAAACCCGCAGAAATAATAATTAAATCTGCGTCTTGAATATATTTACTATGATCATACGCATTTATTTTCACATCATAGCCATGTGAAGAAATAGCATGAGACAGTTCCTCTTTTGTTATCTCAGCAACTTTTGGTGCAGTATCTGCTAAAGATATTTCATCGATGTGTCTTTCCCAAAGAAGTGTATAAGCAATAGCACTACCAACTCGCCCAGTACCGATAATTGCCACATGGAACATGTTCTACACCTTAGTAACTTAGAACAAGAATTAGTTATTATTCTTCTTATTAAAAATATAGATAAATATGAATTAAAAGAAAAAGGAATTATTGATCATTTACTAGGCAAGATTACTCAGTAGCTAATGATTTTTTCTTCCAGATATACCATATAATAATAAGGACAATCTCTGCAAAGAAGAACGCCAGCGCAACCGTAAAACCAGTAACGGCGCCACCACTAATTAGATCATATATCCCTTTGAATAATAAGGCTAGAAGCGCTAACATTCCGACCATGGAAGTGATAGAACTTAGTTTTGCTGACGCTTCTGGTTTAGCTTTATATTTTAACTCAAATAAAACCTCGTTATCCTTTTGCCTGATATTTTCCTTCACACGCTCGAGTGTATCTACCCAGGGAATTATTCTGGCCCTAAAATGTCTCTCACCACTTCCTAACGGATATAACGAAAAAGTTATGTCATCATACTCCCCTTCCTTAATTTTACGGGTGTACTTTACAGAAGGTTGTATTATATCAGGTCCTATAAGTTCAACTCTAAATCGTTGCTCTCCCGCAGAATTATTTTTTACCCGTAATGCAACAATAAACCATTCACGTTCTATTGGATCGCCTTCGATTATTTCTCCTTTTTCGATAGTAGCAAAAGCATCTTCAGGACCTTTAACTACCTCTACTTTCCTTAGGAATTCCTTCTCCTTCTTCATTTTAAGATAATTTCTCTTTTCAATAATTGCATATAGTGGAAACACTACGTAGAGTAGGAGCATAAATAAACTATTCCAATACATAATAGACCCAGCGATGCTCACGCCAATCTCATATGGCACTTTTCCAACAAGCCATAAGCCGAAACCAATAATTGCTCCAGCTATTGCCCCAAGTCCTATCGAACTAGAAATTACATTCCAAGTATAATCCTTCAGAGCTTCTCTATCGAGCAAAGATTTATATTGTTCCGATCGGATATCGACGCTTAGCAATCCGACTACAAAAGCACCTATAAAATTTCCTAAAAATCCAACAAGATGACCTATGTGCAGGGCTTTACCTTCTACTATGTATTTATTTATTATATCATTCGTTAAATTTCCGAATCCGCCCACAATACCGCCAAATAGTGGTCCAAATACAACTGCTGCGAGCGCGGGGATGAATATTAGAGGCCTATAATCTCCATGACCTGCGAGTATTTCACCCTGTATAAAATACGCTTCAAGTCCATAAACAAGAGCTAGTACTATTGCAAATAGCCAGTTTTTCTTAATGTTTCTGATTTCTTTTAAAACAAAAGCTTTTAGGATCTCGAAAGTCTGCATCTATTCTTCCTCCTCAAATATAAAAGATGGTTTCTCTGGTAGTCTCTTTTCAAGCCAGAAAAGCAACATAAGTGCAGGGACTTGTAGAATCATTACTAAGGGCATTACTTGTGTTAGAATAAATAGCAAAGTCTCTAGGCCGCTTAATTGCAAGATAGATAGATAAACTAAACCTGATGCTGAGAAGAACAATGCAAATCTTATGATGGAATTTAGTATGCTCCTCTGCTTGGATGATAATCCTCCAGCTACAGGTTCATCTGCAACATATGCAAACTTCTGATCCTCGACATCATCAGCTTCATGTGATGGAATCAGATTGTTGTTTTCGTCAAATAAAGGTGCTATTGCCACGGAGAATTCTCGTCTACCAGAACCCGAAGGTACAATTATAATTTCCTTCTCGGTTTTCTCTCCAGGAGCTATAAAAAGATCTAGGGACGATGGATTAATATAGTCATAACTTCTAAACCGAAGCCGTAAACCGAATGTTTTAAGTGGATTCTTTATTTTCAATCTAAATCTCACAGGCCTTAGCGCTGTTATTGGATCTAGAGGAATTATATCTTCAATTGCAATGAGCTCTTTTAGATGCATTATTTTTTCCTTGACTATTTTAGCCCGTTCGGAGATCGTTTTTGGTGCAATTAAAACTAAGGAGACTAATGAAAGTATTGTTCCGTAAGCAAGAATTTCGTAAGAACCATATATTGCAAGAAAAATGGATCCGGTCAGAAGTATTGCTAAATAAATGATTTGTCCAATAAGAGCAATCCTTTCGATAGCATTCATTATAGAGTCACACTCCAGAAAATAGCAATATTATTTTACTTTTTTTATCTTTTAAATTTTAAAGAAAAAAATTGTTGCTCTACTTCCCCCTCCAAAGAGTGTAGATTCTATAGCTGTAACTTCGAAACCGTATATTGTCAGTATAGCGATCAGCATTAGCCCAAGAGTACAAGCACCTCCAATGCTCTCTTTAGGATGCGTAAATGTAGCGAAAGGACATGCCAAACTAAAACTTAGCTCATATCTTTTTTTACCATCTTTGTTGACTATTTCTTTCAGCGAAAATGAGATTATATAATTAAACACTCTATTAAAAAAGAGGATTAGTTCAGTAAGAAACCCCTTGAAGTTATTGTTACGAATAAAATTATGGATCTTATCGTAGAACTCAGATTCTATTAACAGAGATCTTATTAAATCGACAATTGTCTGAGCAGACATTATGGAAAAAGAGTGATATATTTTACTATCAGTAATTTTCTTGAAATGTTCTAACATAACGTTATAAGCTATATGTAATGTAGAGACTAAGTGAAAGTACATTCTGATATCCTTTTTTGTTAGCCTGTATAGGTTCTCAATAGTGTCATCTATTCCTGAGGCTACTAAAGATAGAAACAGAACATCCATCGCTAGACTGTCACCTAGATTTTTTCGAAGTGCAGAAAGTAGTATTGGGTCTAAAGTATTAATAACTCTTTCTTTGGATATCAGAAATTCATAGTTTCCTGCTCGTTTGAAGTATTTATAAATTTCAATTATACCTCTTAACTCTAAAGCACCAATAGCTGGTCCCATTATATTACTCAACGCTGCCTTAAAAGACAAGTATAGATTCTCAAGAATTTCTTTTATGTACTTAATCTCCCGGAGGGTTATTTTTCTTGTATGATATTTCTGAAAAACGTTTGTGAATTTAACTTCAGTTATATTCAATCTAATTCTCCTCCAGGATAGGAACTACCTGCTCAACAATTTGTGATATAATTTTATTAGCCTTGATTCTGCTTCTCTTTGATGCAACTATGCCTATAGCTATTTTATCCTCAAAACCTTTAATATAAAATCTATGTCTCCCGAAGTCGATTGATATAAAGGATTCACTCTCTATATTTAGCGAATTCGATATGTTTCGTGCCATAGAGAAGAAAATAGCTACAAAAGTTCCAAGGTTTGCATTTCTATATTTATCATCCCCCGACTCGACTAGAGGAAAGCCTTCTTGCGTTGCTATCGTTATGTATTTTATATCGGGATCTTCATTTATGTAGGATTGGAGAATTTTTTTGATCTTTTTGAGTTTATCTTCAGCAATTTCTAGTTCATATTTGCTAAAAAATTCTGGCATCATCGTTATCACGAGGTCGTTTTTTATATCGCTGTCTAACTAAAGGGGATATAATATATTTTTAATAAAATATTAAGCTTTATTTATACCTAAAGATATGTTATCATGTGTTAACAATCGTATATCTGAAAATCGAGAAGGAGATTCAGAGATTCCTGCGAAATTCGGTTTTCATTAAAGTGATGTTGGCATAGGTGTAGATTTTGAATTATTTAGAGGAACTAGTAGAATATACAAGTAGTCAAGTAGACTTCTGTGATGTACGTTATGAGTTTATAGACGAGCTATCTGTTAGGGTAGAGAATGGACTGGTTGGGGAGATACGTTCAACAAATAAATCGGGAGTGGTAATACGAGCTATGGTTAATGGTACCTGGGGATACGCTTCAACATCATATACTGATTGGTACCATCTAAAAGAAGCCGCAAATAAAGCTATAAAAACGGCTAAAAAATTAGCTAATTTTTTTAGTCATAAAAAAATAGAGATCAAAAGCAGATTAATAAAAGGTAGATTAGGAATACCGGTAAAAATTAATCCTAAAAGTGTAGATATAAGAAGTAAGATTGAAGATATTACGGCGATTAATAAAATTCAGAAAGATTTTAGCCCAAAAATCATAAACGCTGCAACATTCTATAAAGAGCAAGTATCTACTAACATTCTATCAAACTCTTTGGGTTCTCTTATAGAATGGCACGAAATACGAACAAGCTTATTTGGATATTCGGTGGCAAGATCCAATGGAAAAATGCAAAACTCCTTTTTTTCAGAAAGAAAAACGGCCGGTTACGAATTAGTAACAAACAGAAAAATTGAGGAAATGAGCATGAATACCTCAAAAGAAGCCATAATGCTCCTTAACGCTAGGAAACCTCCTAGTGGTTATATCACGGTAATTGCAGATCCTTCTGTCTCGGGAGTTCTTGCGCATGTCACAATAGGACATGCTTCAGAAGCAGACGAAGTTCTCAGCAATAGAGGTTTTACTATCAATATGTTGGGTGTAAAAATAGGATCATTGAAGGTTACTGTAGTAGATGATGGCACAATAAAAGGAGCATACGGAACGATTCCCTTTGACAACGAAGGTACATTTCCTGCAAGGACTGTTATAGTCGATCATGGATATCTCAATAAGTTTCTCCAAAATTTGACAACTGCATCGTTAATGAACCAGAAACCGACAGGAAATGGAAGAGCTCAAGATTTTAGCAAAAAAGTCCTCGTTAGAATGACAAATACATTTATACAGAAAGGTCGGCAATCACTGGAAGAAATTATCGAAAGTACTAATAATGGCGTTCTTGCACTAAAGGCAATTAGTGGAACTGCCGATCCTGCGGGAAAAAGTTTTGAAACTAAGGTTCTTTACGGCTACGTAATAAACAATGGTCAGATCTCTAACTTATTAAGGAGCTTTTCTTTAAGTGGTAAAATAACGGAAATCCTTCGATCGGTAGATATGATTAGCAAAGATTTTAAGCTTATCGGACGTTCTTGTGGAAAAGGACTCGGAAATTTTGTTCCCGTTTCGATTGGAGGACCTTATCTAAGAGCTAAAATGTTGGTTGGAGGATAACTCAGAATGGATGTTGAAGACATTAGTCAATACGCTATAAAGCAATCGGAAAGTTACTGGCCTGACCAAATTGAAGCATTCACGATAAAAATAAAAATGAAAAAATTTTACTATGAAGGAGAAGGTCTCTCTGGATTTATTAACAATGAATGGCGGGGTTTGGGCATAAAATCAGTGATTGATAAAAGAATTGGTTACTCTTCAGGGATGATTAACAAAATAAGTGATATAAAAAAAATTGTAGAGAAAAGTATAAAAATGGCTAGAGTTTCACCAAAGGATAAGGATTTTGAATCGTTACCGCCACCAACCCAGATTTCTGGAAGTATCACAGACATATTTGATAAGAATATGATATATCTGGATGAGGAAGAGATAATCAAAGAGGCTTCTTTTCTTTTAAATAAAGCCAAAGAAGCTGATATTAAAATCACATGTGGTCAGGTAAAGTTGATTCAATTCGAATTTAATGTAATGAATTCACTGGGAGTGAATTTTAGTCATAAAGCTACAAATGTTTTCATTTTTTTTCAAGCCATGAAAGAACGAGGCGAAGGTATTGTTAAAGCATACTCAACAACCTTTCGGAATATAAATTGGGATGTATTATGGCAAGAGCTCTATAGAAGAGCAAAAAATGCATCAGAAGCGGAGAGAATCAAGGGATCTCATACCGTCGAAGTAATTATTGATCCGATAGATCTCAGCGGACTATTCTCAAGTTATTTACGCGCCGCTAATGGCGAATTCATATATCAAAAAAGAAGTCCATGGATTAATAAGTTAAACGAAAAGGTAGCTTCAGAAAGTCTTACAATTATTGATGACGGAAGAATGCCTGGTGGCTTAATGAGCGCATTAGCAGACGATGAGGGCGTCCCTACCAAGAAGAAGATAATAATCAATAGGGGAATACTTGAAAGCTATTACTTTGATTACTATACTGCTCGAGCTTTGGATGGTGAGCCAACGGGCAATGGATTTCGCCGAGATACCGACATTGAAGATGCACATACAAAAATTGCAAGAAGCAATCTTTCAAATGTTGAGATTCTTCATGGTAATAAAGATAAAAGTGAATTGATAGAGGAGATAGATTTTGGTCTATATATTGACAAGTTCTCAAAGCCCATTATTAGAAATATTTCCGGCGATTTCAGTTTAGAGATTAGAAATAGCTTTCTAATAAAAAATGGTGAAATCATTAATCCGATCAGCCATGTTCTACTTGTTGGTAATATTTATGACATTATGAATAAAATTACAGGTATAGGTAAAGAACCAGAGATGCAGTGTAATTTTAAGCTTCCAGCGATGCGTTTTGAGAATCTAAAACTTATAGGATTATAATAATTTTGCATCTCTTACTGGAGAAGATGCCCTAATCTCAAGCTGATTTTATTAGCTAATTTTTTTGTATCTTCTTCTTGGGATCTACCCATAGCTACTAGAATCTGATATGGTGTAAGCTTTGTATCTTTCCGCAGATCATCGAGGGATAATTTTTTCTTAATTTTACTCAATTTATCTACGGATTTATCAATCTTTCGTATCCAATACTGAACCGTTTCAGGTAAACTTATTTTAAGTTCTATTAAATTGTCTCCTGAAGTTTTTTCTTTAATAATCTTAAAGCTTTTAGCGAGCGGATTAATTAGCGCTTTTATAGCGCTAATGCTTTCCTTAGAAAATGCATTAACCGAAAGTCCCTCGATCTCGCTTAATTTAACAGAGTCTGACTTTACAAGCGCATTAATTACAAAATGGAAAATTAGAAATCTATCATAAGTGAACCAGCTAATTCCTATAATATACCATAGAAGTACCCCTAGCAAGAATATGGAACCAAAGTCCAGCCATAATCCAAAACAGACACCCATAAGAATTCCTAGGTATACTAAAAATTCATATCCGAAGTCTTGAAGTAATCTTAAATTCCAATGCCAAAGAGCGATACCAATTCCAAGAGAGAATCCAAATAAAAAACCGACAATAAAATTGATTCCTAGGCTAGTCCCAATAATTAACCAGAAGCCTGATATTAAACTAATAACGAAGGACAGCCCAAGAACAAAGCTAAATATCCAAGAAAAACCAAGTAAGAACCAGAAGCTTGTTATAAACATGAGTTTTAAGCCCACTACGATTCCAATACCGAAGATTATTCCGATTAATGCGCAGACAGAGGACTCGGTTTCCAATAGGCCATAGTATATACTCTTTCTTGCAAATTTCCATATTAGTATCGATGTTAGAGATATTATTAACAAAGCCATAAATGAGTCGATATATAAAGTTGAATCATCATAAATAATGCCTTCTACAAATCTTCCGAGATCGATCGGAATCCCACCAAAGAGATTATTAAGAATTAATATACATAAAGCTAGATTTCCGAAGAGATAGCCTCCAGCTAACCATGGTTTCTCTAAGTATTTTGCTTTCTTTAACTCTTCAGTATCTGTTATTTGCGATATTTTTTTCCTCCGTAGATAATGCATCATAATCGTAATACAGCATAGGACTCCTAGAATTAGTGATATAGTTATACTAAACATTTATTTCCCTCAGGACGCCTAGGTACAGAACATTCCTTACTAATAAGTTTGAAGATTTCAATCTCTATTTAAATTTGTCAGGTAAGAGCTCCGGATGCATGGCTAACGCTAACGCCCCTAGAAGGCCAATATCCTCTCCAAGTGATGTTACTACTATTTTTGGAATTCTATTTACAACGTATTTCTTTATCCCCTCAATTATGTAAATGACCACCGACAATTGCCCCACCACCCAGTCC
>JAGGXM010000009.1 GCA_021163045.1 Thermoproteota archaeon
CAATATCTCTATGTGTAAATCCTGGACAAAGAAGAATTGCCTGAATGCCCTCCTCTTTGACAGCCTTCTTGCATACTTCAATTGCTTGCTCTTGATCTTTAACTACTTCTACAAGGAGTTTGTAGTACCTGGGTGTTTCAATTACACATCTATACTTCTCTGCTTCTCCGTCAGGAGCATGGGCAAGGAACATTGCTTTAAATGCCATACTTATCACCTCCTGATTCAATGTTTTTATGAAAAGGCTTAAGCAATCCGCTTGTTATATAAAGTGGCGGATCTCATTTTCCTTCTCAATATGTTGCTTCATTTAACCTATACATTAAAAGACTTGCCAGAAAGATAAAATGAATTGCTCTTTCTCTGCTGATAGTGATGTTCTCATGAGCTTTAGGATTTCTAATTCCTGTCATGGCTCCAGCAAAGATCTGCATGTATCCCTTTTGAATATTCCTTCCTGTCTCAGATGAAAGATCGTCTAAAACTATAATAGGGTCTTTTTCAGAAAATGCATAGTACATGAGGCTTGCTCCATCCAACTCTTTTCCTGTTTTATTTTTTACTATTTCCTTAACTCGGTTATTAATTTCTTTAAAGGCGGCTTCTACAGCGTCTGCGTAATACCCGTCCTCAAATTTGTTTTTAGCCACTCTAATAATGTCCTTATGGATAATACCCCAGAAATCCACTTCAGGCAATTTGACGGTCTCTTTTATCAAATTTCTTAAGGGGCTGTCTTCGGGAGCTAATGCATTTATAAACTCTTGAAGGAGTTGCAATTTCTTTTTTTCTTCAATAGGCTGTTCAGCCAGAGTCATTACCCAATCATAAATCAATTGTGAGCGAGAGGATGTAATGCTCTCGTGTGGATGTGAAGAAACCTCAAAATCAAAAACGGCAGAAGCTATCCTATTAATTTCGTTTATTGATGCGGTGTATTTTAATCCTTCTCCTAACTTGATTCCTATTAATCTGAAATTAACCATTGTTTCTTCCTCGCCATTTCATATAATGGTTTGCATAAATGTGAAAGTTGCGGAGCATGAGCGGAGCAAATTTGGGCATAGCCGAAGGTGGAGCCACATATCCACCTGTTATCTGCCGTGCAAAATATCATGTTTTCCATCATTTCTATTACACCCATAATCCTGCATAAGGTTTAATCAAATTCCACCATTCAGATGGTGTAATTATTTTAATTGGCAAAGATTTAAGGTGGTCACGATATTTTAAAATTGTTCTCCAATCTCTAGTACAAAAACAATCACATCTATAAACAATAGCATCACATATAAGAATACGGTCCTCGATGTCGGGTAATATATTTAAAATACCTGACGATAAAATCTTAATTCTAGTATGTTCAGCTTCGATGAAGGATGGTAAATCATCATTTTGATCCAGTATGTTAAGCCAAAAATGCCAAACATCCATAAACCAATTTTCAAGATAATACCTTTTTGTAGCATTCTGTGTTTCCATCACTTCCTTGTAAGTGAAAGGAGATATTGCTAATTGCCATGAAGCTCTCTTTCCAGTAAGAAAGATGTTGTAGAATGCCTTAATATCATTTATAATCCGTTCACTCAATGTTGTAGGTGGAGACACACCATCAAATATATATTCACCATATTCCAGAATAAAATTTAACGAAGAAGTATCTAAAAAAGCACGTTCGGGAATCTCCTCAAGTCTCATTCACATCTCCTCCGTATGGCAGATAACTCATTCATATCCGAAGAGTTCGGTTATGCTACCGAATTTGGAAGATACGCGAAGTGTTCACATATACATTCTTTATATGAAGTGGCAAATTGATTGCTAATTTTCATTGTATCCAAATTCCCTTGATTTTAAGACTTCTTTCCAATGTGTCTCACGCTTTATTATTTCTTCATCATCTGTTATATTTGCTCTAGTTTCTAAAATGGAAAACTGGAAATTAGATGCATAACCGATACCTTTTTCAACAATGATTTTTTTTAAGTTTTTATTACCACCATGTCCATTTTCAGCGTAAAGAGACCATCTACTCCAAAAAGAATCCTTCCCATATGCTGCCCCCACATAAATTTTACCGTTATTTTTATCTGTAATAATATAAACCCCTTTTAGAGAAGAAAGAGCAGTTTTCCACGAGGGTTCCTCCGTTTCGATAATCCTTTTTAGAAGGTCAAAATCTATGAGGACATTTTCGTATCCTGGAAAACGCTGCACAGTATAAGGCTTTCTTAATATTTCTAAAACTTCCAAGTCATTAAAATAATTTTCCAAATTAACGTATGAAAAACGGAACTTTTTATTATAATGTACTATTAACCGCGCAATTAAGTCCTTCCGAATGTCAAGTAATTCGGTATCGTATTCAAAATGGTCTTTTACTCTTTTTACGCCTCTTCGTTTATAAATTCCACCAAAAATCCATTCATCGCGTGCGTAATAGATTAACGAAAGAATATAATCTCTCTCAAAATTTTTTTTACTTTGCCATTCTTGCCATGATTTGAAAGTGCCCTTAAACAGTTCATAAAGTGGCTCCCTTTTGTTCTTTAGGCCAATTGCAAAGTGAAGCTTATACCTAGGTAAGTCCTTTTTTGGCATTGGGATAATATCAATAAGTTTTAGCATCTATTTCACCTCCCGATTTGCAATTTCATATAGCGCCCACTTGTCGGGCATGGGCGATAGCCCCGAAGTGAGCGTAAGCGAAAGGAGAGTCGGGCAGTGCGGCGTCATTTCAAATCCTCACTTATGGGAATCTTTAATTGTTTTGCATCTTCAAAGTTAGAAAAAAGACTAATTTTCACTTCCGTTTTTTCTATCCTTTCTTTCGCCCATTGGAAATATTCAGGATTAATTTCAATACCTATAAAATTGCGGTTATATCTTTTAGCAACTACCCCTGTAGTTCCTGAGCCCATAAATGGATCAAGAATCGTATCACCTTCTTTACTTCCTATCAATATAATTCTTTCTAATAATTCTTCTGGTTTCTCAGTTGGGTGTGGGGTTATGTGTTTTTTTGCTTTTATTGTCCATAAATTTCTCATCTGCTTTCCTTTATTAATTTTTTTTGCTAATTCATAGTTAAAATAATATTTTTTACTTCTACTTGCCACCCATATAATTTCAGTGGATGGAACAAGTCTATTCTTTGAAAGTAAAGGAGTGGCATTTGGTTTATACCATACTACATCATTTATTATCCAGAGTCCTAATTCTTTAAGTGCCATTCCTATTGAAGGATGATTGTGTAATGTTCCAGAAATCCATATTGTTCCGTGTGGTTTTAGAACTCTAATGCATTCTTTTATCCATTTTAAATTAAATTCGTGAATATTATCAATCTTATCCCAATCTCCTTTGTCTAATTTAACAGGTTTCCCCGCATGAACTGTAAGGTGGTTTTCTCCAGAGAGATTATAAGGTGGGTCCGCAAAAATCAAATCCATGCTCTCTGCTTTAAGTTTTTTTAATTCCACTAAACAATCTCCAAGTATGAGTTTTATTTCAGGCATTTTGTTTACCTCCATATATTCTTTTTTTTGCTACTTTAATATATTTCTCATTTATCTCTATACCTATCCAATTTCGTTTTAACCTTTGTGCGACTACTCCTGTAGTTCCTGTTCCGAAGAAAGGATCTAATACAATATCACCAGTGTCTGAAGAAGCAACGATTATAATCTCTAACAATTTTTCGGGCTTTTGTGTTGGATGAATTGCTCTTCCATTTTCTCCTTTTATTCTTTCTTTCCCCTGCACCAAAGGAAGTTCTATAAAATCTAGAAAATCTCTCATTTGCTTGGGCTTACCATCTTTTGTTTTATGAGGATTTAATTTTTTTAATTCCTTATAATTAAATTTCCATTTTTTTCCTTTAACAAACCAACAAACATACTCCGTAGAATGGGTGAAAGTTCTTTTAGTTATACTAGGCATAGCATTTGTTTTATACCAAGTTATTATATTGTTTAATTTAAATCCAATCCTTTTAGTAATCACAATTATCTCACCAATATTATGGAGAGTACAGGAGACATATAAACTTCCATTTTGTTTCAAAACTCTCCATGCTTCTTTTACCCATTTCTCTGTGAATTTTACATATTCGTCATAATCCCAAGTATCCCAATCTTCGTTCATTTTGTAAAATGGTCC
>JAGGXM010000104.1 GCA_021163045.1 Thermoproteota archaeon
ATACAATTCCGGAACTTGGTAGGCATTAAATATTCTAACGCACTCATGTTTTATATCTTCGAATCTTCTGCAAACAAGTACACCAGCGGAGTCATCACCAAGTAATATATTTCCAGCACACAATATTGCGAGCTTTTTTGATTCTTTGATGAAGGAATCTAGGATAGCCTCTGAAAAATCTTTTATCAAAATAATTACCTTCAAATGAATAATGCCTTCAGGTATAGCTTTTTCCCACGTGTTAATGTTTAAACATCTATCACCTTAATAAAGATAAAGCTGCACTTATAGCATTTATAATGGTCTTCTCATTGATTATCTTTTCCTTACCTAGTATTTTAGCAATATGTTCAGCTAATTTTTTAGGTTTCCACGAAAAGCTCTCCTTACTGATTTCAACTAGGACAAAATTCCTATTTGTTTTAACTAAAAATTCCCCAAACGCTGTTTTGGATCCGTTACGAAAAGTAGCTTCTTTACAATGCTTAGCAATTATCGTCATTTCAGCAACATAGGCAGGATTTTGAAGCATTTTATTAACAAGATCATCTTTTTTTGTATAGAATTTTAATTGAGGCCCCAGCTCTTCGTTGAATTCTAGTATGATTATATTGTTTACTCTTAAATTATTCAGAGTGCTCTCCATAGCATTTGTTAGTTTTATTTCTACTGCTTTTTTGAACAAGCTTTGGTCTGTTAGATCGATCTCAGCCATTCGCTACACATCCGTTCGTTAGCTTCCTTTATTATAAGAATATACTTAATATACTTTATAGATAAAGGAATGCCATTTTAAAAATTTTTCCGTAAATAAATTTTTTAACGCCTTTCAAATGTTTTATTTCTTATAGCTAAGTCCTTAAAACGGCAATATAAAATGTTTATTATATTTTAGGCGAATAAATCGAAATGAAAAACCTTTAAAGATAGATACATACCTAAATTAACTAACATTAAGAGAATCAAAGAGAACAAAGAATATAGATTTTGAACGTTTGGGGATGTTCTTAAATGGCGGATAAAAGAAAAAGAAGGAAACCAAAAGACTTCGATGAATTTATGAATGACGTCTTTCAAACATTTAGTGAAGTTATGAATCGTATGTTTCGGGAATTGGGTATAAATAATAAAAATCTGAATCGCGCTTTCATAGAATCGTTTGATCCAATCCGATCGAAAAACCAGGAACTCGAGATAGAATCTACGATTATCCCGAAAAATGAAAATGAAATGCTCATTGTTCTTAATCTAGCTGGTGTTAAAAGAGAATCCATAAATATAGATTCTTCTGAGAATCAATTAAAAATAAACGCTATTGTTGGCATGAAAAAATTAGAAAAAACATTTATGATTCCTTTTAAAGTTGATAAAAACAAGATAAAGACAGAATTAAAACACGGAATTCTTACAATTCTGGTTAAAAAGTAAAGTATTAGAAGATTCTCATTAGGTCCGTTCTTGGATCTAAGCTGGATATCATAAATAGCTTAGAACTCCCGTTAGTAATCTCCTTAAGACTTTTTATAGTTTTTCTATCTAATTTTTTCCCTTGCCTATTTACAAAAATGGCATCTAGACCGAATTTCAGAGCCCCAATAATATCAGTTTTTATAGAATCTCCTATCATAATTGTATGTTCCTTTGCTGCATTTAGTGCCTCTACAGCAGTTTCAAATATTATTGACTCCGGTTTTCTGGTGTATATGCCCTTAACACCTGTTGAAAGTTCTAATAATTTAGCGAAAGCCCCTTCAGCTAAGAAGAAGAGTTCCTTATCATACATTTTTGCACGAGCATACATGTCTCCACCAAGAACAATTAAAGGCTTCTTTTTAAGGATTAAATTAAAGGCATAATTCAACTTCGCATATGTAATCTCGCGATCTGCTCCTAATAGAACTGCATCTATAGGCTCATTATACGAAATAATAATATCTGTGAATCTAGCAATATCTTCGATGTGTCCGCCCTCACTTATGATAAAAATTCGGATTGGTGGGCGAAAATTCTTAAGAAGAACCCCTTTTATTGCCACGATGGTAGGATTAATTATGCTATTAAGATCTATATCTAATCCATTGACTCTTAATTTCTGAAAAATAAAGTTTGTAGACTTCCTAGCTGTGTTGGTTAATAATACAAATTTTCTCTTATTTCTACGAAGGAAGTCTAAAAAATGTTGGGCATCTTGGAAAACCCTATTAGATTCTATGTGATCAATAAGAACGCCTTCGATATCTATCAAGAAAAATTTCTTTTGCATAAGAAGAGATTGGAGTTTCATTTTCATCACAAAAGAAAAAATTATAAAGAAAGCGGTCTTCCAAAAGCACCAATATATAGGACTCTCTTCGGCGATGGTCTTAAACCAAATTCGTTCATTCGCCCAGCTAAATCCATTAGAAGTGGCATCACATCAGGTCCTCTAATAACTCCAATATTATTGTATTTCGCGCAATTGTGCTCAGAAAAAGCTTTTGCACCAGATGGCCGCCCTCCTATGTCTGTATAAAAGAGAATTGGTACTGGCAAACCGATGTGCTTTCCCTGCAAGCTAGATGTTGAGTGATCACCAGTTAATCCGATCACAATATCCTTTAATTCGGTTAAAGGTTCAAGGTGTTCATCTATCTTCTTTATAAATAGTGCTTTCTCTAATGATTTCTTATCATGAGAAAGTGTATCTGTTCCTTTAATATGTAAGAACACAAAGTCATAACCCTCATCTAATGCCTTTAGTACCCCTTCAACTTTACCCTTTAGATTAGTTTTTACTTTACCAGTAGCACCAGGTACTGGGATTTCATGCATACCAATAAGTCTAGCTACACCTTTGTATAAAGGTCCCCCGGCAACGAAGGCGGCCTTTACGCCCCATTTTTCACTAAAACTTCGAAGTTTGGTCTTCATACCAGCTCCGCGTGGTACGATTATATTTCCTGGCGGCTTTCCTTCAGCAATTCTTTGTTTGTTTAACTCGTGATCATTAAGAAACTCGTACGATAGGCGTACAATCCTATTGATAAGATCTGCTGTTCTTTTGGCATTTTCTAGTTCATTCTCGGGAGTTTCCTCATATGGTTCGCTTTGAAGTACAGGTTGACCGACTTCGTGAGGATCCATATCACTAATCTTCGGTGAAAGTTTTCCATCTCTCGGCTTAAGTATTAAAGTACCTCTATGCTCTACGGTATGGTGAATTTCAACGGGGAGATCATGCTCCTTGAGTACTCTTTTGAAATCTTCAATTAACTTCTCGGCAATAGGATCTTCGATACGTCCTGCCCTACGGTCTCTAATAATTAGATGATTACCTTTTTTCTCAACCGTTTCTAGATTAAATCTGAAAGCAACTTCGCCTTCTTTTAGTTCCAATCCTTCGCCATATGCTTCAAAAACACCTCTCCCAGGATATTCTACTGCCAAGTCGTATCCAAACATAGATAGATGAGCAGTATCACTACTTGGAGGTATACCTATAGAAACTGGAGCTAGAAGACCGCAAAGACCTCGAGATACCAGTTTATTTATATTTATGAGTTCCTCAGAAACATATTCTAGTGGCGTTCCTTTAAGCTGGGGGATGTATTCGTCCCCCAAACCATCTAGTACGATAAATACTATTCTTTTATGCATATTTAGCGCCTCAATAGATTTTAGATTAAAAAAGAGATGAGAATCACTAATAAAATTTTTTTGGAATTGAAATAGAAATAATACTCGAATAATCTAATTTATTTTTTTAGTGGTTCTCTTCCGCCGTAGCGAGCCCAAATGGAACATGTACCTTCGCTTGAGACCATGCAAGGTCCGTAGGGATTCTCTGGGGTGCAAGCGGTCATAAATAGAGGACAATCGGTAGGAATAGCTTCTCCAAGAACAACCTCTGCACATAGACACCCAGGGCGAGTATCTACACTCTTAGGTATCTTGATATCATAGACCTTACGTGCATCTAGTTGCCGGAATTTGTCCTTAAGAATCCATGCACTTTTAGGAATAATTCCGATACCACGCCAAGCGCCATCGACCGTATCAAAAGCCTCTGCTATATATCGCTTCGCTATAAGGTTTCCTTCGGGTTTTACGACTCTCGAGTATTCATTGATTAACTGTGGAGTGCCCTTCTTTAAGGATTCTAAAATCTTATAGATTGCATACAAAACATCTAAGGGCTCAAAACCAGCTACAACAACAGGAATACCATGTTTTTCCTCGATAAATTTCCAAGCGAGAGATCCTGTAATAGCTGAAACATGGCCGGGTGCAATTACCCCTTTCAGATTATGTTTTTTTCTAGCAAAAACATATTTTACAATAGGAACAGTAATTCGGTATGATACCAATAAAGACAAGTTTTCAGGTATTGTCCCTTTAACAACATGCGATGCAACAGTTGGTGCTGTAGTCTCAAATCCTACGGCGAAGAAGACATATTTATTGTTAGGATTCTTCAGTGCAATATTAATTGCATCTAAAAAGCCATAAACAATACCAACCTTAGCGCCTTCGGTTTTAGCTTTAGCTAAACTTTTTGATGTTCCTGGAACCTTATACATATCTCCATAGGTTAAAATTTCAATGCCATCCTCAGATAGTTTTATTGCCTCATCTATTTCTCTAGCAGGAACAACGCAGACGGGGCATCCAGGACCTGCAATTAAATTTATCATCTCAGGCAACTGATACCTTATACCATAGTAGGTAATTGTATGTTCATGAGTTCCGCAAACATGCATGATCTTTATTTCATCCAATCCTGTTTGTTTGAGCTCTTTTGCAAGCTTATGAATTTTTTTAGCTATGGCTTTGGCATACTCCTTCCTATAAAATGGCTGCAAAATTTTTCTAGCATTCAATTTATATTATCCTCCTAACAAATTCTGGGTACAATCTCACCAAAAGGTCTATTTATAACTCTTAATCCGCCACTTAAAGTTTCTATTACGACAAAACCGGGTTTCTCAGCCACAGCTTCTCCAATTATTGCGGCCTCAGGGAACCCATTTTTTCTAAGTTGCTTAACGGTTTTCTCAGCGTCCTCTTCTGAGACAGCAAGTATAACTCTGCCTTCGCTCGCTAAGAAAAGAGGGTCAACTCCAAGCATTTCTACCAGAGCTTTTACCTCCTCTCTTATTGGAATTTCCTCTTCGTATATTTTTATCATAAGATTTGATTTTTCAGCAAATTCGTTCAAAGCTTGGGCCAAACCTCCTCGTGTTGGATCCTTTGCTGCGTGAACGGTGGTTGTGTTCATGGCTACTTCCATCGCTTTAGTAATTGGTTGACAATCGGACATAAGCCCCTCGCTCAGAGCCTCTATTCCGCTTTGTAATGCGAGAATTGTTGCACCATGTTCAGCAATAGTACCAGAGATTATAATCTTATCACTAGGCTTGATCCCAGAATCCAAAATAGGCTTTCGATTTTTATTTATGGTGCCGATAACGTTTGTTGTAATAATTATTTTATCTAGCTTGCCTTTTGGCATTACTTTAAAATCGCCGCCAAGTACAGCTACATGTTCGTACTCAAAAACTTCATTCATGGAAGCAATTATCCTTTTTAAGTCTTGAATAGGAAAGCCTTCTTCGACAACTATAGAATCCATAACAGCAATAGGCTTGGCTCCCATAACAGCTACATCATTTATGGATCCAGATGCTGCTAAGGTACCGATATTGCCACCTGGAAAGAATATAGGATCAACTGTATAACTATCAATTGATGTGATGATATATTCAGAATCACCTACTGGGATTGCCCCAGAATCATCCAATTGGGTTAGACCTACACCATTGGGTACATTTTTAATTGTGAAGCCAGGTATGATCAAATTTTTTATTAGTTCTTCTGTTTCTCTCCCACCAGTACCATGAGCAAGAAAAATTTTTTCATATTTCATAATTATCTGACCTCTTAGAATATTCCTCTGATCTCATCTTCGCGCAAAGTTTTTACGAACTCGTTGAATGTTTCTACTATTTCATTATAGTACTCTTCATCTATGATGGAAATAATAGCCCCAGCATGGACTATAACATAATCGCCCGGTTTAACATCTGGAGCAAGGAGGGTATCTACATACTTCCTAATTCCACCATAATCTACTAAAGCTTTATTCTCCTTGATTTCAATTACTTTAGCCGGAACTCCTAAACACATTTTAATTTCCTCCTTCTATGCTATTTAGTAGCGATAGTAATAAAAATTTTTTATTAATTCATGTTATTTTTAGGGGCGATAGTTGTTGATACGAGAAAAATCTGCTGGAGCAATAATATTTAGGAAAGAAGAGAACAGAGCCTATTATTTACTTCTTCACTACCAAGCTGGGCACTGGGATTTCCCTAAAGGGAATATAGAAAACGGTGAGAAGGAAATTGATACTGCAAAAAGAGAAATTTATGAAGAGACAGGGATTCAGGACGTAGAGTTTATTTTTGGATTTCGTGAGGTAATTGAGTATTTCTATTATCGCAACGGACAAAAGGTATACAAAACTGTCGTTTTTTATCTAGCTAAGACGAATACAAAAGAAGTGCGTTTATCATACGAACATAAGGGGTATGCATGGTTAAGCTATGAGGAAGCCATAAAAAGAGTAACATATAAATCATCTAAAAAAGTTCTGGAAAAAGCGCATAGATATCTTTTAGCTATTGGAGAAATAACAGAATGATAACTAAAATACGAAAATTTTAAACTTTCTTAAAAGGTTATGGAAACGAGAATATTACCAAAGTTCGACCTTTGACAACTTTCGAGGGAGTTTAAATGAGAATTCCGAAGATTAGAGACTATGTCATTAAGAACCTCAAATATATTATGAAACCGCGTTCTATAGCGATTATTGGAGCTGCCAGAGAGCCGGGTAAGATAGGAAACCAAGTTGTTAAAAATTTAATCGATGGGGGCTTTAATGGAAAAATATATCCTATAAATCCAAAAGCAGATCAAATTTTAGGATTAAAAGCGTACCCAACAGTTAAAGCCGTACCTGATGATGTGGACTTAGCCATTATTGTTGTTCCCGCAAGAGTTGTAAAAAGTGTAATACAAGATTGCGTTGAGAAAAAAGTCAAAGGAATTGTAGTTATAACGTCAGGTTTCAGTGAAGTCGGAAATAGAGAATTAGAGGACGAAATAGTCAGCATGTGCCGTAAATATAAGATACCTCTTATAGGACCAAATGTCGTTGGAGTCCTAAATGCAACTCAGAAAGTAAATGCAAGTTTTGGACCTAAGTTGCCGTATAAAGGAAAGATCGGCTTTGTTTCTCAGAGCGGTGCTTTAGTTATTGCACTTATCGGTTGGACTTGGAATCAGCGAGTTGGTATGTCAACGATAGTAAGTATAGGAAATAAGGCGGATGTTGATTTTTCAGAACTTATTGTGTATTTTGCTGAGGAAGATCCGGATACAAATGCTGTTGCTCTATATATCGAAGGATTAGATGCAGGACCGGAATTTGTAGAAGCATGTAAACGAGCGTCTAAAAAGATACCAATTGTAGCTTTAAAAGCAGGCATCTCCGAGCGGGGCTCTCTTGCGGCTATGTCACATACTGGTTCCATGGCAGGAAGCGCTAGAATATATCGTGCAGTGTTCAAGCAGGCAGGAGTAATTCTAGCAGAAAACTTAGAAGATCTCTATGATCGAAGTTTAGCGTTATCATTACAACCACCCGCTAGGAAGGATCTAATAATGGTCATAACAAATGGTGGTGGTGCTGGTGTTATATCAACAGATGCTGCGGAGAAGTATGGGATACCTTTGCAAGATACCCCCCGAGATTTGGTTCCGAAGATGAAACAATATATGCCACCATTCGGGAGCGCAAAGAACCCGGTAGATTTGACGGGAATGGCTAGGCCAGAAGATTATTACGGTGCAGTAGTAGACGCACTTAAACATCCAGAAGTAGGGGGAGTAGTAGTACTTTATTGCCATACTGCTATTACTAATCCGATGGATCTTGCGAAGAAAATGTATGAAGCGTCAAAAGTTGCTGAGAACGAAAACAAGCCCCTAGTTGTATGCTTTATTGGGGGCGAAGAGGTAGATAGAGCTTCGATATGGTTAAAGGAAAACGGTGTGCCAACTTATCCCTCGCCTATGAGAGCTATGAGTGCTATGGGTGCTCTTAGAGAATACGGACGTTTACTTGAAAAATTATGAAATATTGTTAATGTTTCCCTTTTTAGATAATTATTTGTCAATTCTAAAAATTTTTTATAATATATTTTACTTAATTTATGTTTCTATCTAATTGGGTGGAATTAAATGCAGATGTTCACGACTCAGGACATTATAGCAATTACGATCTCTTTTTTGTATGTTTTTGTAGTAATAGGCCTCATGCTAAAGCTTAAACAGAAATATCCAACATACTCTCTTAGAAAGGTCACACACATGTCGATGGGAATATGGCCTTTACTTTGGCTTCTTTATGAAACTCAACTAGCAGCAATATTAGTTCCTGCTATTGTTACAATTTTACTAGCAGGAGCTCCAGAAAAAATGAGGAAAATTTGGTCAGAAGGGGATGAAAAGCATATTGGTTTAGTGATATATGCATTTTCATTCACGTGGGTAACAGCATTCTTCTGGAAGACGATTCCAGGTGCTGCAGCAATATTTTGCCTTGCTTTTGGAGATGGTGCGGGAGGATACTTCGGCAAGAAGTATGGGAAGCATGTATATCATGTTCCATGGGTTAAACCAAAGACAATAGAGGGCAGTCTTGCAGTTTTTGCTGTTTCGGTCCTAATGACGATTTTTGCTCAGCTACTCTACGGGAATATAGAGGATCCATTATCCTATTTATTAGGAGGTTTGATTATTGGTACCGTATCCGCCATAGCTGAAGCGATCTCACCTAAGCATTCCGATAATCTATTTATCCCTATTGCGGTTATAGCTGTGGGAGGTTTAATATATATTAAATAATTGGTGGAACTAATGGTTGATATTGCAATAATTGGAGCTGGTGTGGCCGGGACAAGCGTGGCTGCATTACTATCTGAAAAGTTTGATGTACTATTAGTTGAGCGTAATCAATATATCGGAGGACGTGCTGCGACCAGAACCCCGAAGGAATGGGGTTGGTTTAATTCGGAAAACTATTTATTTGATTTTGGACATCATGTAGCAGCAACGAATAGCTATTTAGAGTATTTACTCAGAAAGACAGGTGCTATAAATTTCCTCGATTTCCATCTGATAAAAATGCCCTTGTTTTATAAGAAAGGTCGTTTTCATAAACCACCAGCGACATTTTTTGAATCTTTACGGGCATATCCATTTATTCCGTTTAAGAGTAAATTAAAACTTAGGAAATTTCAGAAATGGGTAAGAAAAGTTCCATTTAAAGAGGTCAAAGAAAAGTGGTTTTATCGACCATTACGTGATCTATACGATGAGTTCGATTTCGATGAATATGGTAGAGAATTATTTACCGAGGGCTTTGCTGCAGGTTACCAAACAATATATGATATCGATAGGAACTCAGCAGGCGATCTTATACTTTGCATGAAAATATTTGAACGCGGAGTATCTAAGTATAAAACGCCCCTCTTTTCAGCAAAAGGTGGATTTGGAAATATATCAAAGGCTTTCGTTAGAATAGCTGAAGAAAATGGTGCAAAAATACAATTAGGAAAGAATGTATCAAAGATTATCGTTAAAAATGGAGAGGTTAAAGGTATTGAACTTGAAGGAAAAAAACAAATAGAGGCTAAAAGAGTGCTATTTACTGCACCAGTATATTTCTTAATAGATCTAATTGATGAAGAAGAAATGCCTGAAGATTTCAAAAAGCAGCTAGAAGAAGGAAGAAAAGAATCAACAGATCTTTTTCTAATACTAGGTGGTGCTAAAAAATCGCTCACGAAAAAACCAGTAGGAACTTGGATGTTAATTCCAAGAAGTGAAGTAAAAAAAGTAGATTCATACTATCTTGTTTATGAATTATCTGAAGATTTAGAGCAAGCACCGAAGGGAAGATATGCTGTTAGTTTTGCAGTAATGCCCGAGAGGAACGATCTTTCTAATAGAAAATTCTTAGAGGAAAGAATGATCGATGATATGTCTGAGATATTCGTTGATTTTGATTTCGAAAAAGATTGGGAATGGAAGACAACCTTTTATTTCCCCATAGTTGATGGTATTGGCAGAACAATTGATTGGTATTGGGAGAAGAGGATAGGGCCTACGACGCCTATAAAGAACCTATTTGTTGCTGGAGATTCGGCTCAGGAATTAAGTACTGGCACAGATGGTGTTGCAAGTTCGGTTATTTTTGCCTATGAATCAATTACTGGAGAAAAAATTTTGGATTTAGACGCCTTTTACACTTTATAACATATTTTTTCTATTATGGACTATAATTCTATTGTTGTTTTTCCCTCATAGCTGTAAAGGACTATGGATTCGGCTTCTGCTGTCTGCTCCTTTGGACAGGAATGCAGTAATCTATATCTTCCATCAATTCTACTCCAGATTTCTGGGTTCTTAAAATCACAATTTGGACACTTATTGAAAACGCCAATACTCTTCCAACTACATTTTGGGCAAATGGAAATTACAGGCGTAATTGTAATCGAAATGACGCCAATATTTACAATTATCCTATAAAGAAAATTCTTAAGAGCTTTCAGATCGGGCAACTCTCCTAAAAAAATCTGCGTATTTACACCGCCCGTGAATAATTGCTGAATTTCAGATTCAAAGTATAATCTATAGACTAAAGGCATATTAGTATAATAGGGCGTTACAGCAGAGCTATAAAAGGGTATCCCGTTTTTTATAGGTATAAAAATATCCTTTGATTTAATTTTATCAATGAAAATCTTATAATCTATTATTGCAGATCTCTGACAAGACATAGTATCCATGGGTTGCTCAATCTTATAGATCACATGATCTCGGTCTTCAAATTCTGCTAATACTTTCCTTATCAGTAGTAAAACTTTCTTTTCAAAAGAGATAGCATCCTTATAGTCCTCTTTTGATCCATCGAACCATAGCTTTGGATTATTAATAAAATTAGCTGAAGCTTCGGGTAATCCAAAAATACAGAAACTGTTGAAAAATCCAACAAAGGTGCCAATATATCTCTTTATCAATTTAAGCTTACCTTCATCTAACATCCTTTTATAACGCTTTGTAAGCATTCTTGATAAATACCGACCTTTCTCTAAGATATCAATCAAATTATCACTAAAGATGTCAAAGTCACCATTACTTATCAGAGCTAGATGCGGTATATTAATACCCAACGAGGTAAAACATCCTGAATATTCTGGTAAATCCCAAAGACCTTTTGGTAACTTAATTCTCTTTAATCGTTCGAATAGTTCTTCGTGTAGTTCCTTAATGGAGCCAAAATTTTCCTGGTTTCTAATAAAATCTCGGTAAATAAAATAGAGACCATTAATATCTAGGTGGTAATTGTTTATTAAGTGTAAAGAGCCGGCTCTAGCAATCGCATTAAATATATATTCGCTTAGATCACCATATTCTTGCCCATTCCAATCGAAATTCTTAGAGATGAATAATGAAACTAACGGTTGAGAGAAGGGTCTTCCAATTACATCTCCGGATGTTAATATTGAGAGGAGACTTTTAAGGAATATTAATGCTTCCTCAAGAAAATCCCCAAAATATCCAACCTTATTACCATTAATAAAAGTCTCATTTTCTAGGAATCGATCACTAACATTAAAAAATAATAGCAAACTTATAGGTATATTTCGTTTTCTAAACTCAAACATGGAATTTAAATGATAGATAAATCTATGGAGGATCTTCTTTATGGAGTTCGGATCCATGGAATCTCTTCTTATATATGGTGCTAAATATAGATCTAAAGCCGAAAATGCTTGAAGATATGTAGATTCTGACGCAGCAAAATGAAGAAAATCTAAAAGAAAATCAAAGAAATTCTCAAAATTTTTGATGTTAGCGTATTTATAAAATCCGGATTCGAAAGGTTTTTCAAGAATGGCATCTACAGGCCATCCAATACTATATGGCATAAAGAAGTTATGAGGATACTTCTGGGGGTATATTATACCTTGTTTTAGAACAGTGATAAGTTTTTTATCTAACACTTTTTCTAAAAATGTTTTTTCAAGGAATTGCCCTAAAAAGCGACTAAAAATTCTATCACCATGGTTTTCAGACATGGGAACTTTCGTTTTCGTAATCTCTTTCTCATCGGCAGGATTCTTTGTTTTCTCCATACCAGGCTCCCAAGCGCTAGTTAGGAAATGAAACTGTCAGTATTATGATGTTAAATGTATTTTCAATTTTACTAAAAATTTTGTGAAAATGGAAAAAGACATTATACGTTCTCCGATAAATTAAATTTAAAAATAAATAAAAACTTGATATATGCTTGATACTAACAAGATGTATCTTAACAACTTTGATCGTTTTTAGGTGAGATTTATGGCTAAGTATTTAGTATATGTTGCATGTGGCTCGGCGGCAGCATCTGCGAATGTGGTTAAGGGAAGAATAGCTGAATATTTTAAAAAAGCAAAAATGGATGTTGAACTAAGGATCGCGAGAGTTTCGGAATTACCGTCAATTACGCAAAGAATAAAGCCAGATCTAGTAATTATAACCGCGGGGCACTATTCGAGACGGGGCATACCAGAGGATGTTCCAGTCGTAAGTGGAGTTCCATTCATGACAATGGTTGGTGTTCAGCAATTAATGGATAAAATAATAAACATTCTAAAGTCAAAGAAGAAGTAAATAAATTTAACTCCGTTTTTTTGAACATCTCAATTTTTTTGTTCACTACTTATCTCCTTATCAGGGGCGGTTCTTTTTGAAGAAAAAGATAGACATCCTAACTATAAATTTGGACTCTAACTCTTGGGAAGACGCACTAAGAAAAATGAGTAGAATACTATATGAAAAAGGCTATGTAAAAGAATCATATGAGGAAGCTTTGATAAAAAGAGAAAAAGTTTATCCAACAGGCCTGGAAATTCCAGATAGAGTAAATGTAGCGATACCACATGCTGATGTTGAGCATGTCAAGAAACAGGCGCTATTTATCGGCATTCCTGAGAAGCCGATAAGATTTCAGCGCATGGATGATCCGGATGCACCTGTTGATGTTGAATTAATACTTCTACTTGTAATTAAAGATCCTAAAGGCTATGTTAAGTTTCTTTCTAAACTGACGGAATTATTCCAAGACGAAATGTTTACAAGATTTACGAAGGATCGTAAAATCGCAGAATTAACCAATCTAATACGAGAACGTGCACTGTAACATTCATAACATTCATATTTTTGAAAGAAACATCTCCTCTTAATTTTTTTTATCATCTTTAAAAAAAGGATAATACCAAATGTGAATCTAATTTTTTTTCATAGAAGAGTCTAGGAATTTCTTATTTTATAGCAAAAATTTATAAATAAGCAAAAAAGATAAATCACTTTGACTTCTTTAGGTTAAAGAAAAATAAAACAGTTTTTGGAGGAAAAAATTTTGCAATTAGACGCGATAATTAGTGCGGTTCAGTTCATTCTCAATTTAGGACCAGCCCTAATGATGCCAATAATTTTGTTTATACTTGCAATAGCATTTAGACAACCCGTTAGTAAAGCGGCCAGAGCAGCCATTACTGTTGGTGTTGGCTTTATTGGAATATTCGCAGTTCTTGGGGCAACACTAGGTGTAGTTGGTAGTGCTGTTAATGCAATGGTCAGTAACTGGGGGCTTACATTAAATGGCTTGGATATTGGCTGGCCTCTTACTTCTGCAATTACGTGGGCTTTCTTTGTTTCAGCTCTAATTATCCCAATAGGCTTTATAGTGAACATTGTTCTATTAATTCCAGGAATTACAAATACTTTCGATGCAGATCTATGGAACTACTGGCACTGGGCATTCACAGCTGTTATGGTTCAGATGTGGACAGAACCTGTACTTGGAACGACGGGGGCCCTGTATCTAGCAATTATCGTAGCAATCATCGTTGAGTTCTTAATATTGAAATTAGCAGATTGGACTGCACCGTTAGGTCAAATTTACTTCAATGTTCCTGGGACATCAATGCCACATACAGAAACGGTTAATTGGGCTCCATTTGCATTGGCTATTGATAAGATTCTTAGAAAAGTCCCCGCACTTGAGGAAGTAAAGGCAGATCCGGAATCCCTTAGAGAAAAACTAGGATTCTTTGGCGAACCAATGATGCTTGGATTCTATGTTGGTATTTTATTAGGAATTTTAGCTTTGTTGCCTTGGTATGAAATCTATAAATTAGCGATGTACATAGCTGCTCTAATGCTTCTTGAAGGTCGAATGATCGGTATTCTTATGGAGGGTCTTCTACCTATAGCCGATGGAATTAGCCAAGCTTTTGCACGTAGTGAGAGATTTAAGGGAAGAAATATTTGGATTGGTATTGATGCCGGACCTATTGGTCTATCTGATCCTGCATCGATAGCAGTTGGTATGTTATTAATACCACTATATGTAGCTTCAGCCATGATTCCAGGGGCTAAAATCCTCCCATTAGCAGACTTAGCAATACTTCCGATCTTCGCGATGTGGGCAGCAGCAGCATCTGGTGGAAACTTAATAAGAACATTTATAAACGCGTTTATTCTCTCGTTGTTAGTTATCTATATCACAAACTCGTTTGCAGCACCACTGACAGCGGCAGCACTTGTAGTAGATCCAACGTTAATACCTGCTGGTCTGGCTTTAGTATCAAGCGTTGATGCTGGCGGACACGTCATGCCTTGGTTCATCATAATGATATTCTTGGGAATCCTGGCTCCTGGCGTCGTAAGCTGGGTCGATGTTGTTATAGCCATACTTGTTGCTGTACTATGGTTTGCTTCATGGTGGTTCGCGAAAGATATGCCAGAAATGGTTGCAGAGGAACTAAAGAAGAAACTAGAAGGTGAAGAATAAGCCATTTTCTTCTCTTTTCTTTTATATTTACTCTTTATCTTTTTTTCGTAACTGATAAATAAATTAAATTAGAAAATATCAATAGCGGATTAACTCATATGCAATAGATTTATGTTTCCGTTTTTATTCAGAAGTTAATTATAGTTAACTCTTATAAGTTGAAGTTGAATTCATGTTGGGTGTTCCTGTGGGTAGAAAACTACGTTTGTTACTTAAAAGTGAGGAAACAAAAATTGAGAAACTTTATGATATGTGTAAAACATTTTTTGAGTCTCGAGGTTATAAATTAATCGACGAAAAACCTTATGAAAAATTAGTTTTTAAAGGTGGAAGCAAATTTTTTACGTATGTTATCGGGACTCATCGATGGAGTAAAGCGCTAAAGACAGCGTATATAACCTTCATTAGAGGAGAAAATAACATAAAAATAGAAGTCCTATGGGACGTATCTCTTGGGGCTATTATTACATCACCCATACGATACGCTAAATTTGAAATTGCAGCTCTTGTCAAAGCACTTAGAGCGAAGGTTATCGGGTATAGAAGAACTTAAAAATATAATATATATGTTCAAATAAAAATCTAAAAAGGGCGACGGGTGGCGAATGGTAATGGCTAAATTAGAAGTGAAACTTAAGCTCTTAAATAAAGTTGGTCTGCACGCCAGACCGGCAGCTCTTTTTGTAAAAACGGCTAGAAAGTTCAAATCTAAAATTTCGGTAGAAAAAGATGGTCAAGTGGTAGATGCCAAAAATATACTCGGCGTACTTTCATTAGGCGCGGAAATGGGAGACGAAATAAAAATTATCGCAGAAGGAGAAGACGCGCAAGAGGCCATTAAAACATTAAGTGAGCTCGTAAATAACAAATTCGGAGAAGAATAGTTTCTAGAATTTATGGAAATATTAATGTCGGCTAATTAACGGTCTCTAAAATTTTCCGATTTTTTTCTAAATATATCATAACTTTTTATTTGAAATTTCTGGCTTTTTTTCAAAGCTTTACTATAGGTGTTAAATCTGACATATCTTGGAATAGATATTGGTAGTAAGAGAGCTAAAGCTGTCATAATAGATGATGAGAAGGTCCTTGAGAAGGTTTCTGTTAATATTGAGGATTTGTTTGAGAGACCCAAACCCGCATGGGCTCAGAGAGATCCACTTCTAGTCTGGGAAAGAGTTAAAGCAATGTTAAAAGAGATGAAGAATATAGCCTCCGTGAAATCGATATGTATAGATGCTACGAGCGGAACAATAATTCCTATTGATAGAACTGGAACGCCCATTCATAAGGCACTAATGTATAATGATTCAAGAGCTATTAAGGAAGCAGACGATTTAAAAATTCATAGTCCCAAGGCAAGAGAGTTCGAAGAATTTTTACCTATTGCGCCCTATTTAGTTATTCCGAAAATTCTCTGGTTAAGGAATCATGTAGAAGCATTCAAAAATGTGTTTAAAATATTGCACGAAAACGATTTTTATACTTTTCTTCTTACAGGCGAGATTGCTACATCATCTAATATTGCTGGGAAATCGCATGCAGATATTTATGAAGAAAGATACATCGAGGAGATATATAAGGATATGAAAATCCCGGTAGATATTATGCCACCAATTAAACCTGTTGGTGCTATAATTGGATACGTAACATCTTCAGCTAGCGAAGAAACGGGTATCCCCGAAGGTGTTCCTGTCATTAATGGGGTAACAGACTCTAGTGCTGGTGATGTTTCCACAGGCGTTTGTAAAGTCGGTCAGGTAAGCGTTGCAATTGGTACGACTCTTGTAATTCATGCTATTGTCGATAAAGTAATTCCTGATCCAAGAAAGAGAATATACTATAAAACTTACTTTGGCAAGAAATATATCGTTGGTGGAGCAACTAATGCGGGTTCATTAGCTTTAGATGCAATAAGTAAATTACTAAAAATTCCTATCGAAGTTTTAGATCAAATGGCAGAGGAAATTCCGCCTGGATGTGACGGTCTTATCGCACAACCACAATGGACAGGTACTCGGCTTCCTAGAAGTAATCCAGACATGCGTGGTTACTTCCTCGGACTTACTGAGAAAAACTGTACACCAGGTCATCTCTTCAGAAGTTTATTAGAGGGAAACGCGGCAGTTTTAGATATAATGCTCAGAATAGTTGAAGAAGTTACTGGTGTTGAGGTAAAAGAGATTAGAATAAGCGGAGGTTGTGCTAAAAGTGATGTCCAAAATCAAATAATTGCAGATATCACAGGTAAAGTTGTCAAAAGAATGAAAACCGCGGAGCCAGCATTAGGTTCAGCAATTATTGCTGCATGGGGCATTAACAAAACGAAGGAAATACATGAAATTGCAAGTAAAGTAGTTAAAATTGATAAAGAATATAGCCCAAAGAATAAGTATCGTGAGATTTATGAACAAGTTAAGGATAAGCTAGAACTTTCAATGAAATTATTGGATACATACTTTTCCTAAATGTTTTGAAAAAAGTTCCTTTTAAATACTATTTATTATTATCATTTATCATATAGTAGAGGTGTCTAAAATTCAGTTTGACCTTGGCTTTATCGTGTTATTCATCATCGTGATGATTCTAAGCATGATTCCAGCCCTTTATAGGGCTAAAAGAGAAAGAAAAAGAATTCAAGAATTCACCGAAAAAAAGAAAGAATACACACAGATTCTCTATGATGCTCTTATAAAAACAAATTTACGAGAATTGGATAGTCTAGATGCAGAAAACGGCATGATTATTTATGAAGCAGTTACACAATTACCTAAAATAAGAGAGGTAAATGCATTCCTAAAATTCTTAACCAAATACATAAAGAAGATAACCGAGAATCCAGAATATGCAAAACAATTGCAAAAAGAAGATATGGTTTTTCCGGTAATTCGCCAGTTCATTTACTTCTTTGCTATTATTGATCCAAATTTCAGAATTAAGGCTGAAAATGAGATTAAAGAAGCTGTAGATCAAAAGAGCGATATGGTGGAGCTAACTTATAGGTTATACGATGAGATGTTAAATGATATGAAAACAATAATAGGTATTAGCGAAAGTTAAACATTCTCCTTTATTTTAGCTTTAATAGCCAAAAGTCTGCCTTTTTTCTCAATATAAATTTTTAATATAATCATTAGTAGAAGAGAACTTAACAGTAAATACCCACCTGGAGCTATTTCTAAGAAACTTAGCACTACACTATTTATTCCAACAAGTGATAATAGCGAAAAAGGGACAATATACCAACCACTTTTGAGCGGCTTTCCCAAGAGGATTCTCGAATAATTCTCGCATGCTCTTGGAACAAGCAATAAAGTGATAAATATTAAAATAAAAGAGGCGCCAAATAAGAAAGCATTTAGAAGGAAGGCCCCCTGAAAGTTTATCATAAATAAGACATAAAGTATTCTCTCGCCCTTGTACATGAACAAATAGAATAGAAATATAATCTCAGAAAGAATCGAATATAAGGGGAATAATTTGAGAAATTCTTTTTCATAGATATGGAGTTCTTTTTTTGACAAATAGGGGCCTCAAAT
>JAGGXM010000172.1 GCA_021163045.1 Thermoproteota archaeon
CCTTAAAATTTTTCCTTGATCGTAAATGTTATAAATTGCTCATAAAATTTTTCATAAGTTAGGGGAAAGCAAGTTTATCAGTACTAGTTATCTATTCCTTCTTTAAAAAAACATAATTTCTCCTACTTAGCTTCAATAAGAGCACTTTGAGCTATATTAATGCACCTTATAGCCTTACTTATTTCAAATGAAACGATAAATCCGATTTGCCATCCGCGTATTTTTACCGGATTTTGTAGGTAATAATCAGCACCTCTTCGACATGCCCATAGAAAATCCAAATATGTAGCAAGTTTAACGTTCCTTTTTTTAATCTCTTCATAGACCGTTCTATGGTCAGTATCTGGAGGAAGACCTAATTTCTGCCGGAGTGCCAAATAAACAGCGTAATAACATCGATTCATTATTGTTCTGATAAGTGCTTCACCGTCTAAATTTTTTTCTAGAGAGACCATTTTCTTAGCAAGACTTAAAAAATCATCTGGTAGAGAGAGTCTCGCAGTCATCTCCTTCCTCACCGATAAATACTGAGATCAAGGAATATGCTTCTTCTATCTTTCTGTTATCTGATGGGGCAATCTTCAGATAATCATTCTTTCTATTTTCTATATACTTTAGAACCCTAACAGTGAAATCGAGTCTTTCATTAAAATTTTTGAATTTCCATTTTCCACACACTAAGACGAATACAATTCTCTGTTCGGGGTCCTCGGGATCCTCTTTTTCTAAACTTATACCAATTCTAAACCGAATTGCTTTATCGTGCGACTCTTCATAAATGAAGTTAATGGCATCCCATAACAATATTTGTAGGTATTCGTTTTTATAAAGGATGTAGAGAAGCTCATCCACATGCTTTGTGTTAAAGTAACTAACTAAATTATAGAGAAAATAGTTTTCTTCTATTGATTTAGACATAGATATCGTAGAAGTTTGACTTGATATAAAAGGAACTTTCTGCGTAATAAGCGGCCTTATAGAGATAATGGTTGTAGCATTCGCGTAAGAGATAGAATAAGGATCCTCGGTAATAAGTACTGTATACGGTTTTTCTACGATCTCAATACTTCTTGTATTTATCATTTTCACTCCTCCAAAACATTGATAATTTTTAGGATATTTTCTTCCAGTTTTTCAACAAATGAAATTACTTTTGCCATGTTTTCCTCCCTGTAGATGACCTCAACGCCGAGCATATCTGGTAAGGCGGGATCGGGATATATCCTAATATCAAGCCATTTCTTATCTCTGGGGCTCCTACCTGCAACAACAAAACTAATAACGTAGGGATGAAGTTTTACACCTAAAATGTTCGAAACCCTATTGTATAGGTCTCCCCAATCTTTATCTCCGATCATTTTTAAAGGATTCTTCTCAGGCTTAACTATATATCGCGATAAAATTTCATAGTAATCGAATTCTTGATCACCTATATTGAAGTCATCTCTACATATTTCTAGCAACTCATGGAAGCATTTTACAGTATTAGAAACTGATAAACCTTCACAGGCTATTATTTTTTTGTCAGGATTTAAAATTACACTACACTCTCCCTTATGGGCGATCCTTCCGCCCAAATAAATCCTAACTCCAAAGGGTTGAGCTGGCGGTGGCATAGCAGTAATTTCAAAGTTTCTTTTCTTTAACGAATCAAGGATAAGTGGATAATATAAGGGAAACTGTAGAGTTTTTAAAGTAGTCGCAATGTGAAATCTTACAGACCTTATAATCATAATATCTCCTCTCTACAATAGAAATTAGGATCGCCTCGCCTATAGCGGACATATTCATTACACGATCATCTATTATTTTTATAAGAATATTACCTTTAAAATTTTTAACATAAATATTAGCATCAATCACAAAAAATCCTAATCTTATTGAATGTTCAAATCTGAAACTCTATATCAATACATTATTTAATGAGAGCTCTCTTTCTGAAATTAGGATGTTATTTCATTTACGATAAATTTTCTAGAAGTAAATTTTATGTGCACCATAGGTATTACTTATAGATGTGAGATCATTTTAAGGAACATATTAATGGATTCATTTTGGGGTGGTGTACTTTGGCTATAACGACCAATTTCAACAGAAAAATCAAATCCTTGTCATGCTCTCTATTATGATCTTCACTTTTTATTCTCAAACACCGATCAAACTTAAAGCCGTTTACGAAGATGTACAATTAAGATGGTTCTTTGATTTTGTAGGATCTGCTTCTGATGCTACTCCTGAACTCATAGATATTAATAATGATTCATATATGGATGTCCTTCTATTAGATGATCAAGGAATTCTATACGCAGTAGATGGTAGAACTGGCTTGGCTATTTGGGAACTGAATTTTGGAATAATAGATACGCATGTAAAACAGAGGCTTTCAGATTTGGATAGTGATGGCCTATGTGAATTAGTAATAACATATGCAAATGGATCCGTATTCATCGTTAACCCCTACAATGTAACAGTAATCGCTAAGATCAATCTTTTCACGGGATATTCCCCTTTCTCTATGCCATGTATTTCTGATGTGGATAATGATAGCTTGAAGGAAATTTTCCTAGCGGCGAAAAATGGATTTGGATATCTCCTTAAGTTTAACGCAACGGAGGAACTACCATTATCATTGATATGGAAATTAGATCTTGATTTGAATCCTAAGATATATCCTGTAATGATCGACACGAATAATGATTCGTTCGAGGATATTATTGTCGGTTCATTTGATGGATATATTTACTCTATATCTTCGATTGATAAGAAAATTCTATTTAGATACTATCTAAACCTAACAGATTACTCCCAGTTTTCAGTACTAGATATTGATAACGATGGTGTATTGGAAATTATTACTACAAGGGGCAATGAACTTATAATATTTTCTAGCGATACTGGGAATCTAGAAGATGTAGAAGAAATATATGATGAAGCAGATCAAATTGTATTACAAAATGTTTTTGACATCGACTATGATTCTAAATACGAATTTATAATGCAGTATTATTATCTATTTACCAAAAAGAGCATAGACTATATTACTGTTGGGGAAATTATAGTAGACGATGATTTTGATCTTAAAAAACATACAGAAGAAACTGATACTTATAACAATGTTAAACAGAAAAATCTTCCGTTATGGAGTTATGTTGCCGATTTAAATGGAGATTTTTGGCTAGATTTTGCATTCACTAGCTTTGCTGGAGTGACAATTTATAGCTCTGGAGCAAACAAATTTATCTTCACCTTGGATGGCTCTAATTTGGCTCCAATACCACCATATCTTTATGATTTCGATAAAGATGGAGTATTAGAGCTATTATTGATCGAAGATTTCGGTCGTGTGAATCTATATGACTTCAATAATATAAACTACGGTAACGCTGTAATTCCATTTAGGATCTCCGAAAATAATAATGCTGCAGATCAAATACAGGATTATGATAACGATGGACTGTCTAATCTTTTAGAAATGATTCTTGGGACTAATGCGCTTAATAATGATTCCGATAATGATTCACTTAACGACTATTATGAAGTAAAGAAAAAATATAATCCATTATCGATTGATACCGATGGTGATGGATTAAATGATCCTGACGAATTGAAAATGGGTTTAAGCCCACGAAAGAGAGACTCTGACGGTGATGGCTGGATTGATGCAAGTGATCCGATCCCGACAATAAACAACTATTTTGTAATTGGTGGCGTTGTTGCGATTATTGTAATAATTGCTCTAGTGATTTACCTTAGATAACTTGGAGGGATTCTCAATAGAAAGACGAAAATTTTTTATCACCTTTTTACTAGTAGTTATTCCATCTATTGTATTTAATCTACTTATATTTTATCGCTTTTTTATTAATCTTAATAAACTTTCATTCAAGGTTGGTACAACTGATTTTTTAATGATAGTACTGCTTATGGGCCTTGGAATGTTTTTCTCAACAATAACAAGGATCTTCTGGTCTAAGGCTAGAATTCTAACCTTAATTTCTTCAATTGTTGTATTTTCGCTACTCATATTAATGCTTCTGGGGTTACCCAGATCATTGAGTTCAAGAATCCCCATCTTAATGGCACTATCGTATACTCTGACTTTTAGTTTACTGATTTTTGTACAGACGATAATTATTGATCCCCATCTAAGTGGACTAATACGCTATCTAAGAATCCCCAACGAACTAATTATATTTATTCCTCAAATTATCTTATCTGCCATCCTATTTTCAGTCTTTATAAATAGCTTTACTATAATATTTGGTTCTGAGTATCTTTATATTATTATCTTGATTATTATAGGTGTTGTATGTATTGCTAGCGTTCTTACTTATTTAGATCCTCTTTATTTTTACAATATTTATGGATTGACTAATAT
>JAGGXM010000165.1 GCA_021163045.1 Thermoproteota archaeon
ATTTTATAAATCCATTTTTATGTGATATCCAGCAACAGTTGAATTATATAGTGCAGAACCCTGATGAACATCTCCTCAGGCTGTGGACTGATGCCTCATTGCCAGAAAAATTTTATTATCACCTTAAAGACATTGATGTAAGAACTTTTAACGACCATATAAGATTATTAAATTTATAAACTACACCAAAGCTTAATAAGAATAAATAAAAAAATTTAAGGCATATTCATTACTATTATCGAGTATCTTCTAACTAAAGTAACTATTCATAACTAATTGTCTATAGATGATCAAGATGCAAATTTTTTGTGATGTTTGTGGCGCAATAATGGTCATTAAAGAGGAAAAAAAATCCTCTATTATCTACAAATGTCCAATCTGTGGTCATATTAAGGAGGTTAAGAGATCAAATAAGGAAAAAAAGACTGAGGTTTCACTCGTTGTTGGCAATCCCAGATCTGCAAGTTCCGATGCCGTAATCGACGATACTGAAGCTAAAAAATCAGGTGCTCTGGTTTCAGTAATTTGTCCTAAATGTGGATATGATAAAGCATATGTTGTAATAATGCAAACTCGAGCCGCCGATGAACCACCTACTAGAATCTATCATTGCGCTAGATGTGGTCATACTTGGAGGGAATATTCATAAATCTCTCTTTACATAAAATAAAAATATCAGTTCTTCTCTGAATCAGGGGAATACCATAATGCCTTGTGAGCCCATTTATTTTAAGCGCGATGCAAAGAGATTCTTTTGCAAAGATGAATTTATTAGGTACTTTGAAAAAAAAGTAATGAAGACAATAAATAAATGGCGAATGCTCAGAAGAAATAACAAAATTGCAGTTGCGGTCTCTGGCGGAAAAGATAGTATGACTTTGCTCCATGTTCTATACAAAATAGAACAGAAATTTCCTAGTCAACTAGTTATTGTACACTTAGATGAAGGTATCGCTGGGTATTCTGATATTGCCGGAGAACTCGTTAAAAAAATTGCTGAAGAGCTTAATATTCCACTATATTCTGCAAGCTATAAGGAACTTTTCGATTTCACCATAGATGATATCGGCCACATGTATAAAAAGAAAAAAATGTTAGCACCATGTACTTTTTGTGGTGTTTGGCGCCGTTGGGGCCTTAACTATCTTGCTCTCAAGGCCGAAGCGGATAGATTAGCAACAGCACATTGTCTTGATGATGAAGCCCAAACGATTCTTATGAATGTTCTGCGTGGAGCATTTAAGAATCTTTTAAAGCTGCAATTATATCCGAAAAAGGCTCCAAATATCGTGCCCAGAATTAAACCTTTTAGGGAAATTCCAGAAAAAGAGGTCGTGCTATATGCTACATTAATGGATATTCCATATGTAGATATCCCCTGTCCATATGCACGATTTGGTCAGAGATGGGATATTCGTACTTGGTTATATGAACAAGAAATGCAATATCCAGGGACATTATATAACATTCTAAGTTTTCATCGACAATTGTTAGAATCTTTTAAAAATATTGAGATGCAAGAAGAGGTAAAAAAATGTAAAATTTGTGGTTATCCTTCGTCTAGTGATATATGTAAGGCGCATCAGTTGAAACAATATCTACTAGAGAGCAAAGAGGATTAATATTACCTCTAAAGAAAAGGAAAAGTATGTTTCTATTATATGATGATTTATTTATATTTACAGAGATCTCGCTATCTCGTTCAACGTGATTTATACTCATATGCGAAACACCAGATCTATAAATGACCTCGTAGAGCTTTACTTGATCATTACTGCTTCTTAGGCTAAGAGCTATATATTTAAGGCTTATTTGGTCTAAGAGTTCCTTTTGATTTCTTGATTCTTCATCCCCATACCGATCTATAAGGGAATCTACTAGTCGCTTATCTTCACCGTATGCTAATAATTGCCAGAGTAGCCCCTGGAAGAATTTTACCTTATACCGTCCAGTAGTATCATCGAAATATTCTGCTTCTTTTATACCAAACATCGGAGCATTCTTTTCTGCTATTTTTATCATCCAAATCGCTTTCAAGAGATCGACAAGATAAACTACTACATATCTTACATTATATTTTTTCATAATTGCGACTGCTTTTTCCTCTGGTAACATAAAGATAGATCCAACCACGCCCATTTGCGTCGAATTTGTTGTTGCATTATCTACTAGAACTGATACATTCGCTAAAACTCTAAGCCGATATCCATAATCCCACCAAGAGAGAACCACCGTACTTGGATCTGCATACGTTCTTAGATATTGAAAGACTTCATATTCATCGTTTGATATATCATAGCCTGCAGTTTCTTCAATGCTTTGAATCCCATGAAATACCGACATTGTTAAAATGAGACCAATAAGAGCATATGCTGCTACAGCCTCACCTCTTGGTAGTTTTGCTTCTCCAACGCGTTCTCTAATTGTTCGTATATGGTGAACTATCCATTCTCCTCTTAGAGTTAGGGCAAATGGTTCTAAGAGAAAATCTATTCCGATACCCGCTCCGATGACCATAGCAGCAGCGCCAACGACAATAAATCTAGCTATGCTCGAGGTGAAATAATATGATGTCAATAGAAATAGGCTGAAGAATATTCCCTCATTTCCTCCTCTTTCAAGTAGGCAATATATGCCCAACGGGGCTAATATCGCAGCCATGAATGCACCACTAAAAATAACAGACCATGCTGATGGTTGATTCTCACTCACGCTACTAAAAGTAGGCAAACTTTCTCTTAATATTGGATTAATAACACTTAGGAATTTTCCTCCTATTGTAGATAACATTCCTGTAGTAAATAGAAAAACAGTTCCAACAATGACGAATATTAGGCTAATAAATCCAAACTTTTTATAGACTTCCTTCGGACTACTTTTTGTTACTACTGCAAAGAGACGCCCAAATTCTATAATGGTAACTAGAAAAACAATCGCTAATGGTGTGATCACATCTGCGCTTTTTAGTAATCCGTAGTTTCGAGGTACTAAAATCATCATTCCAATACCAAGTACTACACTAGTTATATAGTTTAAGACCGAGGTGTGACTCAACCGACCGAGAAATATTAAAATAAGCACATATAGCGCATAGGCGTATATAAGGTACTTATAAGCACCCCAAGACCATCCTAGTAGTCCTAGAAAAACTCCAGAAAAAATTGAGCTTGTGATAGATCCCCGTTCGCCCCGAATATAAAGCCATATTGCACCTAACATTAGGAATAGGGCTATAGCTTCATTATCATAGAAGCCGGCAATATTTCTCTGAATTATTCCCGGCGAAAATGCTGCTAAAAATGCCGCAAAAAGCCCAGCATTATCGCCTTTAAGTTCTCTAGCTATTAGGAAAATAAATAGTACCGATATTGTGCCAAAAAGCACAGGTACCAAGCTAGCTACGGTCATAACATTGGTAACAATTCCAAATAACGAAACTATAATATGCAAAATTGCGCCAATAAGAGGTAATCCAATATATAATGATTTCCAAGCTCTAAGCCACGGATACCAGCCTTGAACATCATAACTTGTTAGAAATTCATATAATCCCTTCTCTTCTATAAAGATTGATGAGTAATATTGAATATATGGATCATATGCTCTAATTAGACATTGTCCTGTTTTTATAACCGGAAATAACCTTATTAAAATCGCTAATATTAGTATTCCTGTTAACGATAGAATTTTAAGCGCTGATTCTTTCGATATCTTAAACACTGATAGAAATAATTGAAGCCTTTCTTTCCAAGAGACCACAACAATCACCTAAGATTTCGCTAAATGGTTTTATGTTTAATTTTCTGATTGAATTAATCTTAATAAAACCTTTGCTAAATTTGTTGCTTTAAATTCATCTTTCTCTTTTCCCTTGTATAAATTCATCAAACCATTCTAACGCGATGTCATAAGGGGCATGTACTGGTGGATGCTTGAATGCAAATGCGGAAACGCTTATTAATGGTCCACCAACTTGTCTATTAAGAGCTATTTTGACTGCACGAATTACATCTACAAGGACCCCAGCAGAATTTGGGGAATCGTTAACCTTAAGCTTAAGTTCTATTGACATAGGAAGCTCTCCCCACTGTTGTCCTTCTATTCTCATGTAGCATACTTTTGTATCGCTCAAAGCTGGGACATAATCCGATGGGCCTATTTTTAGAGGAACATGATATGGTAACATTTTCTGCACTGCCTCAGTTTTTGATATTTCCTTTGAAGATAATCTTCCCCGTTCGAGCATATTATAGAAATCCAAATTTCCACCAATATTTAGCTGATATGAATTTAATATTTTGATTCCTTTATCTGCTACTAACTTTACTAACGTTTTATGAACTACTGTAGCTCCAACCTGGCTCTGTACGTCATCGCCCGCGACGGGAATTTTCGCTTCGGAGAATTTCTTTTGCCAATTCTCGTTGGAGGCAACGAATACTGGAATTCCATTTATAAAAGCAACCCCCGCATCTAATGCCGCCTGTGCATATGCTTTGGTTGCGTTCTCAGAACCAACAGGTAATAAATTAACAAGAATATCCGCACCGGAATCTCTGAGAACGTCTGCAACGTTAACCTCTGGTTCTTTCGACACAGGAACCAATTCTGATGAATATTTTCCGAGACCATCTAATAATGGTCCTCTTTGAACAGTAACATCAATTTTAGGTACATCAAAAAATTTAGGCGTATTATTTGGTGGTGCATAAATCGCTTCATTTAATTTTTTACCCACTTTTCTCTTATCAACTTCAAAAGCCGCAACAAATTCTAGGTCCCCTATATGATAGCCACCCAATCTTACCGCCCTAACCCCAGGAACAAGCGCATTATCGTCAACATTTCTGTAGTAGTAAACTCCCTGAATTAAGGCTGAGGCGACGTTACCAATACCTGCAATAGCAACTTTAATTTTTGACATACTAAAGCACCCAAAACAAACAGCATGTTAAACAATTTCTTTAGTTAAAAAGTTTTCAGAAAAATTATATGATTTGGAGGTGCGATGCATACCCACTCAAGATCGTACTCATTTATAGATCATTAGGCCAGACTCAGGTCATCTGCACCGCACTTTCCCCCATAGGTACTTCCTAAATATATTGGATCAATAACAGTTATGTTGTGAAAAGAAGAGAAAAATTTTATGTAATATTTCTAAAAAAGTTAGAAAGGCTATCTCTCAAGAATCTTCTTTAAATCTGACACACGATGACCGGATCTACCACGAACGACATATTTTATTTTAACTTCTTGTTTAGCAGGTATTTCTGGTATAACCCATCTAAGTAAAAGTCCATCACGCATTTCATCTATACTCTCTGGTGCTGGTTCGGCTCTTTCTTCGACATACTCGAAGGTCATCGGTATTTTATCATAGAATTCATAGTTATACTCTGGTAAATCTCCATCGTTTTTAAGAATTGCTACTACAACATACTCGCCTTCCTCTTCCGCTGGAAGGACCTCTTTAATTTTAATAATCTTTCGTACAGCTTCAAGCGTTTCTAGTGCCGGTACCTCTTCTAGCTTAATCGTCAGCGGTTTTGTTTCTGCCGTCATTGAAATATCCGCCTCCGCTGGAAGTCTATAGGTAGTCCCCGGTTTCGGATCGGCTGATGCCATTTTATATCTTAGAATAATAGCATCTCCTTTTATGATTGATTCTCCAAATGTATTGAAAAATCCATATAATTCTACCGTCAGTAAATGCTCCATTGACGGATCCTGATCGGATGGTTCTGTGTTAATCCTTGTAAGTTCTGTAGGAACATCTAATTCACCTTCACCCTTAAGCAAACTCACTTTGATATCAATGGGTCTAGGAGGCTTAAAGTCTGCAGGAATTGTATCCTTAATAAGAATTCGATCTACGCTTGCACTACCTAAATTTTGAACCTTTACGGTAACATCAATAGGTTCCTCAAGATGACCAGCCAATTGTTGTTCTGTTAATCCCTTGATATATGGTGGATGTAAAACTTTGACCTCCTTAGTTATTTTACCCCAAACCACTGGTATTCTGACATCCTTTATTTCGAAAATTCCCTCTATCACTTTATAGATCTCAGCCAGAATTCTCGTTTTTATCTCTACAGATAATTTTGGTTCTTCATCCGATTTTATTGTTATTGGGCCAATTTTAATAGTACTTTCTGGTTTTACTACAGTATATTCTGTAATTACAGTATCAAAGTCTCTTCTCCCAGGCATTCTTTTTTCTATAACTCCAGGGATTTCTTTACCACCCTCCTCCGGTGAAAGAATCGTTCCAATTATAACCTCTGCTTCAGCACTAACCTGAATTGGAGCCTTGCTTTGATTTTCGACAATTATATAAATATCCCAAACTCCTCTTTGTTCTGGTCTTTCTAATTTGTCTATATAATACCTCGTTTTAACTACTCCACGTACATCTTTGATTTCTATTCCACTAACTGTAGATTCCTCACCACGGTATGTATACTTGATAACCCCGCTTCTAAATTCATCTGGTGTCTCTGCACGTAGAACTAACTTAATATATTGTTCTATTTTATCACCCGAATCTAGTTCAACGTCACTCCAAGTAAGCTGCCCATCGTCTACAGTTAATGCCCCTCTTTCGGGTGTAGGAATCTCCTCTGCTCTTATTTGGTTCGGTAAAAGTTTCTCCATTGCTAATTTAAATCGTCCTCGCCAGTAATTTATCACTTTATATCTAGTGTTAAGAGGAACATCTACATCTTTTAGAGCCATAGGTTTTGGTATATCTGGAGGAAATCCGAGATCCTCCTCAAGCTTAATTACTATTGGGACATCAGTAATCGCATATGCTATGCTCGTCGCTTTACCTTCCTGATATTCCGGAACATAATTTACAAGAAGTTTCTTATCTAAGCTTGTTTTTTCGATATTATCTAGAGAGAGCTCAAGGTCATAAACTGGTGCGCCTGTCTTATTATATATAATTATTTGCCCATTAGAGTCAAATTTCTCCTCTTTCCCCTCATGAAGTAAGGTCCCTTCTTGTTTTTCATATATTAGGATTATCAAGCCTTCTTTTTCAGTTAGATCTATTATTGACATCGGCAACACCGAGAATTTTTTTTAAAAATTTAAAAACATGTGTTTTACATTAATCAAATAGTTATATAAGTTATGACAGTATTCTATAAATAAAAAATATTATATAAAATATCC
>JAGGXM010000083.1 GCA_021163045.1 Thermoproteota archaeon
GAGATCACTTAGAATTTTTATATCCCTGACATCGCCTTCAATAAACCTAATCTTGTCAGCATTGTTCTCAAGAAGATGTTTAATATTCTCTGTTTTTCCTAAACTTAGATTGTCAATTACAATGACGTTGTAACCGCGATTTAGAAGTTCCTCTACAATATTACTTCCGATGAAACCGGCCCCACCGGTGACTAAAACAGTCTTACCCATAGAGATCATCCATAAAAATTGTTAATACTTTGGAATCATACAAATCGATTCTAAGGTAAATATAAATATGACCTATTTAATAAAAACGAGGGTAGAAAAAAAACTAGAATTAAACTAAGAAAACTTTCTAAATTATCTCTTCTAGGGTCTCAAAATCGTCTACGTCCACGGTCAAACCTGTTTAATCTTCTTCTACCTCTACCACGTGGTCTATATTGTACTGTTTTGCTAGACATATTATTATCTCGATTTATATCTTCATCAGCAATTTCTTCATCGCTTTGAGTGATTGTTGAATATTTTCCTAAGCTTAGTCTCATAGAATTCTGGAAAACTGATATATATGCATTTTTGACATCATAGGTTTTTCCAGTCTCTATCTTCTCAATCATATCGTCCCATGCAGAAAGTAGGATCGTTCCGCTTTCATCTCCAATTAGTATTTCAGAAACCCTGTGCGTCTCGCCTGTTCTTCTAGAAGTTACTTCTTTAGGTTCAGATTTCTCTAAAACTTTAACATGCAAATTTACATTGCGGGAGGCGGTATTTAAGTCTGCCACCCGTGTGATTGTTTCATTATTTTCTTCTTTCACTTTATACAACCTCAATCTTGGGTGTTAAATTTTCATGAGGTCTTAGACCATCATTCATCGTTTTGACCGTTTTGCTCCAAGAAGGAGCAACCCCTATATTTAGGGGATTCCCAGGCACGGTCAGAACCTAGGAATTTTTCAAAAACTCAATTGACTGAATACAATATATAAACTTATTGAAAAAATTTAGATTTAAAGTAAGGATCTATGGGTTCTATATCCTCTCAGATATATCTGAACTGAGGATAAAAATTCTGGAGGTAACGTACTCTTGAAGTAGACTTCAATTAAGTATATGATTTCTTTGACCTCCCTTGGCTGTTGGCCTGACTTAATGGATGGCTCTGCTTTTGGCACCTCAACTTCGGGTTTTTTTGGAATCAAACTTGGTGTGCTAACTTGAGGAAAGGTGTTTCTTGACGCATTAAAAATTTCAATAAAACCTATTTCACCGAGAAGAACTCCTATTATTTTCAAGGGTATTCTGGAAAGAGGTTCTCCTCTGATAGAAACACCTTGATCTCCTAACTTTTTGAGAACCTGTTTTGTGTTTAAATAAACCTCAAATTGATTTAAGAATGCCTCTGGGTATGTTGTTTGAACCCTTCCAATATATTTATATGTGTGCATCCTCCAGCCACCCGTATAGTTATCCTCCTAATATAATATTAATAACTAAAATAGCGTATAAATAACTATATAATATCAAACTTGTATTGCAGAATCATTTTTGCCCTCTAAATTACGTTAAATGCAAGAAATAATGAAAAATAGAACTTTGCTGGCAAATATCCCTATAACAAGGATCTTTACATATATGTTGGTGTTAAGCTAACGACTAGCCGGAATGCAAAAAAATAATCAAAGAACTATCCTAGAACGATATTTTACCGATGGACGGTGGGTTCTTCGCAAGAGAGAATTGCAAGTTGGCACTAGCTAAAGGTAGCGATAGTCGGGTGAAATCGATGAAGAATGGACGGTGAAACCCAGTATTACGCTCTGTAGAGCGTGGTTTAGAAAAAGGAATGCAAGAGGGTAAAAGAATGGTAATATGAGGCTAGGATCTATGATGAGAACATCATAGTATATATGTTTCCGCAAAGATAGCATGTTAAGATCTTATTGAGGGTTGTGGAATATAACACTAAATGAGTGATTAGACAGAAGATCAAGTACTGGCTGGTAATGCAACAAGTAATGTGGTTGACATAGGGGCTACGAAGAGGCGTAAAGAGATGATTAGAAAATAGCGTGGGTATTCAGATAAAGAAAACGAATTAAGTTTATGGATTATGAGATGTAATTCTCTTCTATAAGGAATAAATATGATTATCATAAATATAATTATCATAAACTAATTTATAGTGATGCTCATGTTCTTTGACAGGGAATATGAATTAAAAGCTCTAGAGAGAGCTTATATATCAGATAGAGCAGAGCTAATCGTTATTTATGGTAGAAGGAGACTCGGTAAAACAAGGCTTGTTCAGGAATTTTTACGTAAAAGAGGGGGTATCTACTTATTCACGCCCCGGGGTAGTATCAAAGATGTTCTTAATGCTTACTCTTATGATATCAGGGAACAAACTGGAGAGTACGTGTCATTTGCTGATTGGCGGGATTTCCTTGATTACTTAAATTACACTGGGAAAAAAAGGAGAGTTATTGTAATTGATGAATTCCAGAGATTGTCAAAAGCATATCAACCCGCCATAACAATGTTACAGGATCAATGGGACAAATCACTAGAGCGAACAAAAATAAAGTTAATTCTAGTTGGTTCAGCAATAGGAATGATTGAGAGAATAGCCTTACTTAAAGATGCCCCTTTGTTTGGTAGAAAAACTAGGGAATTAAGAATAACGTCCATTCCTTACATAATAATGAGAAAATATTGGAACACAGATGAGGAAACAAGGATACATTTATTCGGCGTTTTCGGAGGTACACCGGGATACTTCACGATGGTTAATAAAAATAGAGATATCTATGAAAACATTAAGGAACTGATATTAGAACCTGAGGGAACACTATCTCGGGCACCAGAACAATTATTAGCAGAAGAAACAAGATCACCATCTACATATCTGTCCATACTTGCAAGCCTAGCCAAGAGTGGTAGAGGTCTAGCGCTCTCAAAAATACACGTACGAAAAGGCTCACCAACAGTATATTTAAGAAATCTTATAAAGATGGATATTGTAGAAAAGCTGAAATCACTAGCTCAGGGAGATATAATCTACGTAATCAAAGATGAATTCTTTAGATTCTGGTTTACACACATTTACCCTCGTTTAGCACTAATAGAAATGCGTAGAGGGGATTTGCTACTCAAAATGATAAGAGAAAAAATGGATGAGTACATCTCATTCACATTTGAAAAAATACTAAGGGAATTAATAACAATGATGTCTGGGAAAGAGATTATGGGAATCTCGCTACCCGCAATAGATAACATAGGCGCTTACTGGAGAAAAAACATAGAAATAGATGCCTGCGCAACAGCTAAGGAAATGGCAATATTCGGAGAAGCAAAGTGGATAGATAGAAAAATAACAAGAAGAGATATCGAAAAATTCACAGCCAAAGCAGAAATGGCCACAAAGGATTTGAAGAAAAAAGACTGGATTGGCATATATCTCGCGCGGAGTGGATTCTCAAGTGATGCCAAAAAATTGGAATCAAAGAAGCTATCACTATTAGATTTAGAAGAATTAGGAAACGTCATGGATAAATTTAATGTATAGGATTGTACATCTATTAAATCCCAAGAAAACAATTATTTTAGTTCAATAATAGAGATCTTCCTATTTTTCAAAAATTTTAAGAAACAAAATATTGTGAACTTCCTTTATTCGATTAAATTTTAACGTAGCAAAAGTCAATTATATAATTGCTAAGCTCAATGATGATTTATATGAGATCCAACGAACCGATCTTCTACTTTGGAGTTAACGGGATCGGCCTTGGGCATGCGAGAAGATCAAGTAGAATAATAGAAGAACTGAGCGGTATTGCCAATATAGTCTGTACAACATACAGTAAAACATCTGCTAGTAGTTATCTCAGAAGAAAAGGGATAAATGTTATCGAAATTCCTAAACTTAGTTGGGCAGAAACTTATGATGGAGGGATAAATTACCCTAAGACACTTATTAAGGTTCCTTCGGGCATAAGTCTCGCCGCGTTTCATCTATTAAAGGACTATTTTCTAATTAAGAAATTAAAACCAAGAATTGTTGTTTCTGATATGCGTGCAGCACCAATAATAGTAGCAAAAAAGCTAGGGATACCTAGATTCTTAATTGGACTATTTTTTGATTTTTCGAGGGATACGGAGAACAAATTCTATCGAGCGGGTACAAAAATGTTAGGTATTTTCCTTAGGAGATTAGCCAAATGGAGTAATAAAGTTTTTTTTACGGATTTTCCGCCGCCAAATACAATCTATGAAAGACTTTTGCCAGAAAGAGAAATCGAAAATATGATTTATACCGGGCCGATTGTAGAAAAATCCATTGAGGAGAAAATTCGCAAACAAGACATCTTAGAGATAAAAAAAGAGGCAAAGCAAAAATTAGGATTAGAGGAAAAAAATGTAGTTTTGTTTCTCTCTAGCGGAATAGAGCAAGCGAAACGATACTTCTTATATAGCATACGGAAGATTATGTCAGATCTTCAGGAAATTCAAGATACTAAAGTAATCGTATCAATTGGACGACCAGATAAACCAGCTTCGAAGAAAGTGTTTAAGAATATAGAGCTTTGGACTTGGATACCGGATTTAACTGATTATTTATTCGCTTCAGATACAATCGTTGGTCATGTTGGTCTTAATAAGGTCTTTGATTCGATAGCCGCGGGAGCTTATTTTATCGGTCTTATAATGGAAAATCAGATCGAACATATTGCTGTAGCGAAGAAGCTCGAAGAACTAGGTATTGGTGTAGGGATTAGAAAAATAGACAAAAAACTGGTTAATATTTTAAAACGAGTTTTAGATGAAAGACATTCTCGGAAAAAGGTTTATGAGAAATCACGTGAAATTTCGAAATATAGGCCTGTAGAGGCAATCAAAAAAATAATTGCTAATTATCTATAGAATCATTTCCTAGATTCTTGGATTCTATAAATCGCTTGTACCGGACATATTTGCATGCAAACACCGCATCCTAAACATACATCTGCTCTTATTAATGGCTTTTTAGATGATGAGTTGTAAACGATAGCCGGGCAGTTGAAATCTTTATAGCAAATCCCGCAATTAATGCATTTCTCTGCATCAATCTCATAGAGTCCGCCAAGGCCAGCATAACCTTTAGTGTGTCTCTCATAGATAGCACAGGGATGCTTAAATACAACAACAGACACTCCGCCTTGCTGATACACTTTGTATGCTTCCTTAAATTTATCTTTGGCATCTTTCCAATTCATTATTTGATCAACGGTCACTGCAAAATCTGCGCCAAGAGCTTTAGCTATTTTTTCGATATCAATTTTCTTGGTCGGATTGCTCATCGCAGTAAGACCAGTTCTCGGATCTGGTTGAAAACCGGTCATCGCAGTTATATTATTATCTAGGACAACGATCATCATTGGATGTTTATTATAGATCGCATTAGCAAGTCCAGGCAAACCTGCATGGAAAAAGGTAGAATCGCCGATGAAGGCCATAACTGGCTGATCAGTAACCTGACTAAGTCCACCAGAAGCTCCAATACTTGAGCCCATACAGAAAAGGACATCGCCCATTAGATATGGGGGCATAACACCCAAGGTCATACAACCAATATCTGTGGAATAAATTACCTTTTTTGGATTAACCTTTAATTCCAATAGTGCTCTTTTAATAGCATAATATGATGCTCGATGAGGACACGCTGGACAGAGAACTGGTGGTCTTGTCGGTATATGTACGCCGGAGATTTCAGAAACGGGTTTAACATTAATAGGAGAAACAGGCCCCTTCTCTTTACCTAATGCTACAAGAATGCCTTTTTCTACAATTTCTGGTGCAAATTCATATAATCTTGGTAATATATCTTTTCCGTAAATTTTAGTGTTGAGGTCGTGCATCTGAGCTATTGCTCTGATGTCTCTTTCGAGGATAGGATCCAACTCTTCAACGATAAGAACATGATCTAGTGTCTCTAAGAATTCAACGATTTTCTTTTCTGGTAAGGGATAACTAAATCCTAGTTTGAGAATTTTTCCGCTTAAGTTCATTTTTTGGAATTCCTCATACGCGTAACTAAAAGCAACACTACTCGAAATGATGCCAAATCGACCGATAGAGGGGTCGTCGCCCGAGAATTCATAGACTACATTCCACTCGGATGCTTCTGATAGTTCCTGAGCCTCTTTAAGCCTCTTCAACATTTCAGCATGATTTCTTCTAGCATTTGCTGGAATAACGACGAATCTTGAAGGATCCTTTTCAAAGAATCCTTTTGTCTTTATATCGGGTATCGGACCGAATTCGACAGGTGCCCTTGCATGAGAAATACGTGTTGTTGTTCTTAACATAACTGGTTGATGCACTTTTTCGGAAACATTATATCCATAAATGACCATTTGTTTGGCTTCCTGCGGATTACTAGGTTCCAACAAGAGTAATCCATAATGTCTAGCAAGGTTTCGATTATCTTGCTCATTCTGTGAACTATGGCAATTTGGATCATCAGCGTCTAGGAAAACAAATCCTGCCCTAGTACCAACATAGCCTGATGTAGCTATTGCATCTGCAGCCACGTTTATACCAACATGTTTGGCGGCAAAGAATGATCTGACTCCTGCTAAACAAGCAGAAAATGCAGATTCGTATGCGATGATCTCATTTGTAGCATACTCTACGTAAATACCGACTTTTTTAGCTACAGCTCGGAGAGCATCCATAACTTCTGTGCTTGGCGTACCAGGGTATGCTGAAGCAAATCCTACGCCAGCCTCAATAACACCTCTTGCAATAGCCTCATTGCCTAGTAAAAGTCTTTTTTCGCCGGCATTTCCCAAGATAGCTGACATTAATATTCACCAAGAAACTGCTAGTAATATCCAATTAATTTCTTATGTATTTTCGATGGGAAATTTCTTATAAGTGTGTTATATAGATTTGTTCACGAATATGCTAAATTAAATTTAAAGATGATCCGGGAACTAAGTATATTCTTATTGTACTATTATCTAAATTATTGGTGATATTATGAGAAAAACAAAGATTATAGCCACTATAGGACCGGCTTCTTTGCATCCGGTGAAGATAAAGAATATGATTAAAGAGGGAGTAGATATCATTCGACTTAATTTTTCACATGGCGATCACGAAGAGAAAGAAACAATGTACAACTATGTTCGTACCGTCGAAAAGGAATTGCATAGATTCATTCCAATAATCGCGGATCTTACGGGTCCAACTATCAGACTTGGTAGTGTCGATAATTTTATTTTAAATCGAGGTGAAGAGGCTTTTATAATAAATAATCAGAAAGGAGAGGCCTCTAAAAAAGAGATTCCATTACCAAATAGTTTAGTCTACGAATCCCTCGATACTGGTGATTTAATTTTAATTGATGATGGTGAAGTTCAGGTCAAAGTTCAGGAAGTTTTGGAAGATAAAATTAAAGTAAAGGCTCTAAATGAAGGTGAGATTCGAAGCAAAGTATCCGTTGTGATTCCAGGTAAGGATCTTAAAACACCAGCTATAACTGAGAAAGATATACGAGATCTTGAATTTATCACTAAAAGAGAATTCAACTATATCGCTTTATCATTCGTGAGGAGTAAGAAGGATATCCAAGAACTTCGAAAAAAATTGAAAGAAATGAATGCAGATTATATGAAAATAATTGCTAAAATCGAAACCCAAGCTGCAGTTAAAAATATTAAAGAAATAATAAAGGAATCCGACGCTATTATGATCGCACGTGGAGATTTAGGCATGGAGTTTCCTCTAGAAGAAGTTCCAGCAATTCAAAAGAAAATAGCAGAATTGTGTTTGAGATACGGTAAACCATCAATTTTGGCAACTCAGATTTTGGACTCAATGGTACATAATCCAGTACCTACGAGAGCGGAAGCTGCAGATGTCTTTGTAGCAATAGGGGAAGGCATAGGTGCTCTTATGCTAAGCAATGAAACTACAATTGGTAAGTATCCAATAGAAGCAGTATCTTGGCTAAGACGAATTATTGAAGCATCGGAGAGAGAGGTCCCACCACCAAGAGCTGATGGCTATGATGAAACAATATATGAAAAGTTTGCGAAGGGGATAGTTCTTCTGGCCGAGTCAGTAAATGCCAAAATATTAGCATACACCAAAGCAGGAATGACAGCATTAAGACTATCTAGGTATCGTCCAAATACGGATGTTTATGTTGTGACAGGAGACCCAAATGTTGCTAGGCAGATAAATCTCCTATGGGGAATTCAACCACTTTATTGTGCACTTGAGGACATTAATAAAGCATTAGATGATCAGCTTAAGCATCTAAAAGAATGCGGAGAATTTAGAAAGGGAGATATTGTTCTCTTAACTGTTGGTATGAGAGAAGAAGCAACTGACTTGGCCAGAATCGAGATAATTGAGTAGTTATTTCTTTATTTTAGAGAGGAAAGAATCTAAATCTATTCCATCCATTTTTTTAGGATCCACAGATAGCATTTCTTTTTTTAATTCTATAATTTTCCACCCCTTATTAGGCATTTTTAACGCTAAAAATGCCTGCGCTGGAAGCCCCTCTTTTAGCATAGCCTCAAGCCACTTTAGGGTATTATCGAAGTCTCGTATATAGTAGGTCGTGAATTTCTGTGCTGTTTTGACTTCAAATCCGAAGAGTCTACCCGAAGCTACAGCCAAAACATCTGGTAAGGCTTGTCCAATCCCACTAACAGGTATCCTAGTGGCCCAGATACCCGCATTTATTAGTCTTTTAACGAGTTCGCGTTCAGCATGAAAGCCTCTTGCTCTTCTTTGGCTCAGATTACTCAATTATTTCACCAATATTTAAATATTAATCATTAAAATTTGGTCAATATTAAACTAATAACTATTAAAATAGCTTAAAGCAAAATAAAAACTATAATCTTGGGAGAATGTATGTCAGAGGATTCTGGTCCAAGAAAAATAATGTCGATCGAAGAGGTCGATAAGGTTCTCTATATAGGGAATCCTCCGTCTGGAGTTCCTGCATATATCGTCTACTTTTTAACTCTTGCGATTCTGGTTGTAGGATTCTATCGATTAGCACTCCTTACAGGCGGAAATTGGGGAGCAATTCAATTTATTCTTTCTATGCTCGGAGGAACCGTAGTACCGTATGCGAATATCATATTAACGTTCATTTTAGCAATATTTGCTTTGGCTATACTTGGCGCATTTATCTTTCTAGTGCTAATAAGAAAGGCAGCGAAATATTTCCTATATTTCATAATGTTGGTGTTTCCTATACTCTCAATCGGCTTTGGAGTTCTTCTACTCGTATCAACCCAAGATACAATGTATGGTTTGGTATTTGTAGGATTTGGGATTTTAGGTCTGTTATCCTTCTTTTTAGTTAGACGAAAAATTGAGCTTGCAGGTGAACTCTTACAGTTGAGCGCAAAAGCAGTATTAGATGAAAAGGGAGCCTTATTAGCTACATTCCTATCGGTAATAATATCCTCTATTGTAGCAATAGCGACACTCTTAACAGGTCTTTATGTAGTTGAATTGGTTACGGGATATATTTCAAACGAATGGTTGCCAGTAGTATTTCTTGCGGTTATGTTTTTAGGTAGTTGGGGATCTGGATTTATTGTCTATCTTTTCGATGGGACGATTATAGGTATAATCCATGACTGGTATAGATCGCCAGAGGTAGATGTAGCATCGTTCGGGAGGGGATTAAAGCGTGCATTAGATGTAAAGGGAGGAATTGCTACTTTTGCGTTACTAATGGCAACATTGAGATTATTAACTGAACAGGCAAAGAAAGGAAGAGAAAAAAGTTTCATTGGAGCGCTTATTGCGTTTATTGCAGGGGTCGCTTACGAGCTTGTTAGGTTTTTGACTTATTACACATTACCTGCGATGGTGATAAGGAAAACGAACTTTACGGAAGGAATTAAAGACTCTATGAACAAACTAAAAGATTTATTCGTGGAGACATTAATCTCCTATTTCGGTTTCGGTAAAGTTCTTGCATTACTCGGTTTTATTGTGATGGTTTTCTATGCTGGATCTGGGTATCTTGTTGGCGCGTATCTGCTATATCCGATCTTAGCTGCAGATTTTGTAGGATTAACTCCGGTTGCAGTAGGTGTAACTTCGGCCCTTGGAACTCTATTAATCGGGTTAATCCCGACGATATTGATCTTTAGAACGGTCTCAATAGCGTTTAATGGTATATTATATGAATTTGGCTTAGATTTAGAATTCGCAAATAAGGGAATAACACTTCCTTCAAGGCTTCCAGATAAAATTAAACGGGACTTTTTAGCAATCCTAGAAGAAAAAGGTGCAACAATAAGAATCTAAAGGTCTTCAAAACCAACCTTTTAATATTTTTTGGTAGATTCTTTATTCTTGCATTAATATTAGCTATTGGTGATCTTGTGAGTAAAAACTATGATGTTATTATTGTCGGTGGAGGGCCTGCGGGAATCTTCGCCGCACTTGAACTGATTAAATATAGTAATGATAAGCTAAGGATAGCGATATTTGAGCAGGGAGGGGATATTTCAGAGCGTATTAGTAATAAAGATTTTCTTACTGGATGGGGAGGTGCTGGGGCTTTTAGTGATGGAAAAATCACTTTGTGTCCCGATGTTGGTGGATGGTTAACTGGCATCCTTCCGTGGAAGGATGTTGAAAAACTAATCAACTATGTAGATTCAATATGGGCAGAACTTGCTCCGCAAGCGGGTTTCTACGCTTATGACGAAGATACAGTTGCACAAATCGCTGCTGATGCCAGAAGGGCGCATCTTAAATTGATTCCATATAAAATCAGACATTTGGGATCCGATAATACCCCGACAGCATTGCTTAAAGCTAAGAAGAAAATAGAAACAGTGGCAGATATCTACTTGAAAAGTAAGGTTGATAAACTCGTCGTCAAAAATTCGAAGATTATAGGTGTTTCTTTAGAAGATGGATCCATCTTTAATGCAAAATATGTTATTGTTGCCCCCGGCCGAGTCGGATCTTCTTGGCTTAAACGGGAGATGGAGCGATTGGGAATTCCATTAGGAGTGAATCCTGTCGATGTTGGAGTTAGAGTAGAAACCTTATATGAGGTATTCGAAAACTTAACAGAGACCCTATATGAGCCTAAATTATTATACTATTCGCCTACTTATGATGATGTTGTTCGAACATTTTGTGTTAATCCTGGTGGTTATGTAATCAAAGAACGCTATGAAGATGTGATAACAACAAATGGTCACGCATATGAGAACAAAAAAAGCAATAATACGAATTTCGCGCTACTAATAACATCGAGTTTCACATCACCATTTAAAGATCCTATCGCATATGGAAAACATGTAGCTAGATTAGCCAACTTATTAAGCGGTGGTTCTGTAATCGTTCAAAGATTTGGGGATCTTGTCCGTGGACGACGAAGCACACCTGATAGAATAAAGAAATCCTTGGTAGAACCAACTCTGGAAGATGCAGTACCGGGAGATATTAGTTATGTTTTATCACACCGACATTTGGTTGGAATATTAGAATCGATGAAAGCTATTGATAAACTAGCCCCAGGACTTTATAGTGATCATACTTTATTATATGTTACTGAAGTTAAGTTTTATTCCTCGAGAGTTGATATTACCAAGGAAATGGAAACAAAGAGCATTAAAAATCTGTTTGCTATAGGAGATGGTGCTGGGATTAGTAGAAGTTTGGCTCAAGCAAGTGCCTCGGGTGTTATTGCTGCGCGGGCAATTCTTAGGCGAGAGAAAATCGTAGATAAGAATTTCATCTAATTTTTCTTATCTGCCTTTTAATAAAAGCTTCTACCTTTGGCAAAACACCGTAGGTTTTACCACATGGTTTTGTCCTTTTGTTTGCTATTGCTTTTAAGATGGAATCAACGTCTGGATCCGCCTTAATTAATGTATACGCGAAACCAACTAGTTTCGCCATATGAGCATCGCTACCAGCCACTTTACCTAAATTACGTTTATTAGCTAAAAATTCGGCTTTTTTATTAGCGGAATTAAGGATCGTCCCAGCGTTTATAACTTCTACAGCATGGGCTGGGATCTTCCACGCAATATCATTTATCCCAGATCTAAATCTGTCAAACGGATGAGGAATTACTATTATGCCGTCATGTTCACGTATAAAATCGATAGCCTCCCAAATATTGATACCTTTTTTCGGTGCAACGGTTAATCCAAGCCCGATCAGATGTCCATAATTCGTGGATATTTCTACACCAGGAATAATTAGAAAATTATCTATGTGTTCTGTAAATGGCACATCATGATCTGTTATAGCAAGTCCGTTTAATCCCTTATTTCTTGCGACTCTAATTACTTCATTTATTGTTGATAAACCATCGCTAGACTTTGTTGTATGAACGTGCAGATCTATTTTTAGCCAGTCTCCCATTTTGCTCACTTTTAGCCCCACCGGAATTTTTAGTTTAAAGATTGAAGAGATGTTCCAAATGAAGTATATTCAAATGTTACTTTTGATGTATATCTTGATGCAATTAATGGTGCCTATTTCTGGAAGCATAACTAATAATACTCACTTTAATACAAATACGATCAGTAGGGAGTGGAACGAGGGAGAAAGTTTAACCATAATTTTTGTAAGAGATACTAGAATAATTCCCTATAAGTTCGAAATAGATCCTAATCAAGTGTTATCTGGAACCACAGCTTCCTTATTCAGCGATGATAACGATAAATTGACATTTATTTGTGGGGATGAGTACACTAAGGTAATTATCTATATGAAAGCGCGAAATTCTGGTAAGTTTTATACATTTGCTAATATTAACGATACAACACTGTACTTTAATGTTAGTGTTCTTAACCCTGTAACAGGAAGCTTTGATTTATTAGGAACTACAAATGGTACTTCCTATTATATTGATAAGAAATATCTAGTAAATGGCGGAGAATATATCTTTCTGATTCATGAGAATTATGATTTCCCCCCAGTAGGAAATTTCGTTGGCAGGATCTCCCATGCATATATAATTCAAGATCAAGAGCAACAAGTTATCAGTACAGAATATAAGCATATAGATTCCCATACAATCTTACATAAAATGGAATTAAATATCTACGATTCGAATGTTAAAATCCAAATTCTTAATATTTCACGATGGTGGAGATTTGAATATTCAGAACCAGAAGTAGAGTGGAACTTCACAGAGAAAAGCTTCTATGTCAAATATCCTGGAACTTACAGACTATACTTTTCAAGCCAGGATTATTGGAGATATCCCGGAGATCAAGAATCTAGGATCGTGATATTTAATACTCGAGGAAAATACTTGCCTTTCGATAGTTTTAACATAGAATATCGCTATATACGAAGATATCTAAATGAGAGTGCTGCAAAGAACACGTACCTATTTTGTAGAAATATTACTGTCTATAATCCAAATAATGAAATGGCACTAGGTTTGCCTATAAGAATCGAACTAAATAGAACAAATTTTGATTTCTGGGCGGTAAATGAAGATTTTTCTGATATTTATTTTACCCAAGAGATAGATGGCGAAATATATGAGTTACCCTACTATTTGGAGCATTGGGATCATGAATCAGCAGTAATTTGGGTGAAGCTAAAGTCTGTTATGCCGGAATCTAATGCAACAATTAAGATGTATTATGGCAGAGAAAATGCGATTTCAAGATCTGATTCCTCCGCGAAAATTCCATACTACTTTGGTGATGAATTCAATAAGCCCCTAAATTCAGATAAATGGACATGGGATTCGGGATGGTATACCTCAGATGGTGCTCTTCAACATGATATTGAACCAACTAAAAGACAAATTCTCTCTAATGAAGAAATGTATGACAAATCAAAAATAGTATCATTAATGAGCCAAGAGGTTAGCATAGGCTACTCTGGAATAATTTTTCTATATGCTAATGATAGCTTCTATTATCGGGCAATTGTTAATGAAACAGGATTTCTAAAATGTAAAGCGATATACCAAAAAATAGTTAATGGAACAGTTGTAAGTGAAATTACTGATACATTTAGTAGCTATCCCGGATTATGGAGTATTGAAATAAAAGTATTCAGGGAAAACAACACAATAAACATTTACTTTGGAGGTTTTCAGCATATTATAATAGACAATGAACTTCCTGAACGATGGAAAGTTGGCTTTTTAGCTTATAATAAAACAGTATCTGTCTCGCACATACGTGTAAGTAAGATCCTTAACAAACCTCTCGAACTTATTTCAATAGGTCAAGAAGAAGTTAACGAGGATCCTAGTATATTCATATATCTACCAACAGAGTACAGACAGCTTTTTTATCCATACTTATCGATACCTGCAGAGGCCTCCGTTAATATAATTGTAAGGGATGTTTTTGGGAACATCCTATCAAATAAGACGTACCCCCCACAAGATCTGTATGTAATACTTCTCGAAGTTTACAGCTTAAAATTCAAGAATAATAGAGATGACAGCTTCGTACACATAAGAATCAGCAGATATGGTGCATCTTTTGTCTGGTCAGAGTGGATCGCTCCAGGAGAAATAGTTAATTATCTACTATCTCCTGGCTCATACAAGCTAGAGCTCAGTTACCAGAGTGGTGGTTATATAGAAATTGATAATTTCACATTATCAGAGGATATGTTTTTTATGCTTAACGGTACGGTTCTTGGAGACGTTTTAGACCAAATAGCAGCAACAAATTCATCGATAATAAATCATATCACAAGGATAAACCTTTACATATCTACAGTTAATACAAC